>JBIKPM010000009.1:0-18223 GCA_044357435.1 Flavobacterium sp.
ATTTTTGCCATCTTATATTTTCTGATGTCGTTCGAATATACTTGGTTCAGCCGTTTGGTGTCGTGATTTTCGGCAAAAATTAATAAACTAGAGACATTTGGATATAAAAAATCATTGGTGAAATTATCATAGATTTTGATCATTCCTCTTCCCCAACTATCATCATCATCATTAAAAACGGTCAATAAAACATCCGATAACACAAAATCCATCACGCTTGGTAAATGGGAATTGTAATTTTGAATTCGGCCTATCACGCTATCCTTTTGCCAAAAGGAAAGCTGGGCCTGATTGAACATCGTGATTTCCCCTACGATATTAAAATGGGGATATTCATCGGTTATGGACTTAGTCCATTTTGCCATCGCTTGTGGGTCGGAGTAGTTATAAGTGTCCACCCTCAAACCGTCTAAATTGGCATATTCAATCCACCAAATGGCATTTTGGATAAGGTATTTTAAAGTGAGTGGATTGGTCAGGTTTAAGTCGGGCATCGAAGGCACAAACCAACCGTTTATGCAGGTTTCAGTGTCGATTTTAGAGGCATTACTGTCGTTAATGGTCGTTCTTTTATGATTGGTTTGAACGTAATTTTCTGATTGGTTTATCCAATCCCCTGTTGGTAAATCTTTAATCATCCAATGTTCCAGTCCCCAATGGTTTGTCACATAATCGAAAACTAATTTCAGTTCCTTTTTGTGTATTTCAGAAGCGAGGCGAACATAATCATCATTCGTTCCAAAGCGAGGGTCAATTTTATACACATCGGATTGGGCATAGCCATGGTATGAACATGTAGCATCGTTATCCTCACAAAGCGGTGTGCACCAGATCGTTGTGACACCCAGCGAAGCAATATAATCTAGGTTTTTTATGATGCCTTTAATATCTCCGCCATGTCTTCCTTCGGGTAAATCGCGATTGTACTTTTCGGTGGTTGAAGCATCATTTTTATTATTTGGATTGCCATTTGCAAATCGATCCGGCATCAACAAATACATTACGTCAGAGGCGTCAAAACTTTTGCGTTGAGCCGAATTTTTCATTCTTTCCTTCAAAACGTAATTTTGGGTAAATGCAACTTTATGGTTGTCTTCGAATGAGAAAATACAAGTCGCGGCAGGCACATTTAAGGTGTTAATGGTAACAAAAAGATAGTTGCGGTTTTTTGTTCTATGAACCTTTGTAATTGGTATGGCATTGGAAACCGAAATCTTGTATTGGGCAATATTTTTGCCATAGAACATAATTTGCAATTCGGGATTGTGCATTCCTGAATACCAAAACGGAGGTTCGATTTTTTTGATTTGTTCTATCATAAAAGTTAAAAATGTACTTTTTTATTTAAACCATTAAGTTTTTCTTAATTTTCTTAACACCTTAATGGTTTGAAATCATTAAAAAAATGGTTTAGAACTATTCAAAATTAATTTTTAGGTTATTTCCAAACTATTTGGTTTCACTAAAACAGCATTTCCATTTACAAAAACAGTCATTTCTTTTGACCCTTCGAGCACAAATTGAGTTTCGTTGTGATTAACAGCCACTTCCAATACCTGGTTTCTAAAATTGATTTTAAAAGAATAACCTGTCCACTCTTTTGGAATTTTAGGAGAAAAGTGTAGTGTATCATTTTTTACTCGCATACCACCAAAACCTTCTACAATACTCATCCAAGTTCCTGCCATACTGGTAATATGACAACCTTCTTCTACTTCTTTATTGTAATCGTCCAGGTCTAATCTTGAAGTTCGTAAATAGAAAGTATATGCCATGTCCATCTTGTCTAACTTGGCTGCTTGAATCGAATGTACGCAAGGAGAAAGGGAACTTTCGTGAACGGTAAAGGCTTCGTAAAATTCAAAATTGCGTTTTAATTCTTCAGTCGAAAAATGATCTTCAAAGAAGTAAAATCCTTGCAACACATCCGCTTGTTTGATATAAGGTGAACGCAGGATTCTGTCCCAGGACCATTTTTGATTAATCGGCCGTTGGCTTTTGTCTAAATCTTTTACGGGAACTAAATCCTTGTCTAGGAATCCGTCTTGTTGCAAATAAACGCCTAGTTCTTTAGAAACAGGAAAATACATGTTGCCAGACACTTTTTTCCAGTCTTGCAATTCGGCGTCTGATAATTTTACCTTTTCGATAATTCTTTTGTGGTCTGATGGATATTCCAGCGACACTTTTTGAATTTGTTCGTAGGCATAGTCAATACACCATTTCGCAATGTAATTGGTGTAAAAATTATTGTTTACGTTGTTTTCATATTCGTTAGGTCCGGTAACACCCAAAATCACATACTGGTTTTTGTCTTTCGAAAAATTGGCTCTTTGGTGCCAAAAACGAGCAATGCCAATCAACACTTCCAATCCCTTTTCGGGAATATAGCTATAATCGCCAGTAAAACGGTGATAGTTGAAAATGGCAAAAGCAATCGCGCCATTTCTGTGAATTTCTTCGTGTGTGATTTCCCATTCGTTGTGGCATTCTTCGCCATTCATAGTCACCATAGGATACAAAGCTGCACCATTTTTGAATCCTAGATTTTTTTCGGCATTTTCAATCGCTTTGTCCAATTGATTGTAGCGATACGTCAATAAATTTCGGGCTACTTGCTGGTCTTTGGTCGCCATGTAAAAGGGAATACAATACGCTTCGGTATCCCAATAGGTAGAGCCTCCATATTTTTCTCCAGTGAACCCTTTTGGGCCAATATTCAAACGCGAATCTTTGCCTAAATACGTTTGGTTCAGCTGAAAAATATTGAAACGAATCCCTTGCTGTGCTTTGACATCACCGTCAATCGTAATGTCCGACATTTCCCAAATTTTTGACCAGGCATCGATTTGGTCTTGCAGCAATTGGTCATATCCTTTCGCTAAAGCAGATTTTATGTTACTTTCGGCAGCTAAAAGGGTATTTTCGTGGTTCAAGGAAACGGTGTAACCACCAATTTTTTGAATGGAGGATGTTGCCCCTTTTGCAACGGTAACGGTATAACTGAATTGAACTTTTTCTTTGGTAGCCGAAACAAGTTCAGGTGAAATATTTAGATTTTTTCCATTTTCTAAAATACTGTTGTGCATAAAAGTCGTGACTTTGAAATGGGTTTTGAAGGTTTGAGCTGTTACAAAAGCTTCATTTTCGTGATCTTTTGTTCCTAACGACTCCCAAAATTTTTCATCCCAATTGGCATCTTCGTTGGTAACACCCGCATCAATGTAAGGCTTATAAATTATTGTTGCGTTTTGGTTTAAAGGAATGATTTCATAATTGATAACACCAACCTCATCCATTTCTAAACAAAGAAAACGACGAATGTTTACGGCGATTTCGGTTCCGTTTTTCAAGGTAGCTTCAAAAGATCGGTGGTACCACCCTTCTTTCATATTCAATTCGCGACGAAAATTTTTAATTTCTTTGCAAGTATTCAAATCAAGGTTTTCTCCGTTGATTTCGATGTCAATTCCAATCCAGTTGGGAGCGTTTAAGACTTTGGCAAAATATTTTGGATAGCCGTTTTTCCACCAACCCACTTTGGTTTTATCAGGATAATAAATTCCTGCAATATAACTGCCTTGAAAAGTTTCGCCAGTGTAATTTTCTTCAAAATTAGCACGTTGTCCCATCGCACCGTTGCCAATACTAAAAAGACTTTCAGATGATTTCACCCGCTCTTTATCATATCCCTCTTCAATGATGGACCAATTGTCGGGTTTTATATAATTTTGATTCACGCTTGCCGTTGTTTAAAAATTTCAAGTAACTGATTTCTTATTTTTCTCCTATGTGTCAATCAAGGCTTCAATAAAATTCTCATGAATATGTGTAAAATCAGGGAAAATATATTTTGCTTCAAATAAAGCCGAGGCTTCTCCAATTCCTATACTGGTCATCCCTCCAATATTTGCCGCTTGAATCCCCGCTACCGAATCTTCGAAAACAATCGAATCTTCTGGTTTTACACCCAATAATTGGGCTGCAATCAGGAAAACTTCTGGATCTGGTTTGACATTCGAAACATCATTCCCATCCACAATGGCATCAAAATAGGCCAGTGTTCCTGTTTTTTCGAGAATGGGCCTAGCATTTTTGCTTGCGGAACCCAATGCGATTAATTGGTTTTGGTCTTTCAAATATTTCAAAATAGGCAAAACGCCCGGCAATATTTCACTTGCATCCATGTCAACGAGATAGGATAAATAATCTTCATTTTTTTGAATGAGCCATTTGTTTTTGTCTTCTTGCGAAGCCGTTACTTTCCCTAATTCTAAAATGATGTCTAAAGAACGGACACGACTAACTCCTTTTAACAATTCATTATGTTCGTGAGTAAATTTAATCCCCAATTGGTCAGCAATTTTTCGCCAGGCCAAATAATGATATTTTGCGGTATCAACAATAACGCCGTCAAGGTCGAATATAAATGCTTTTGTACTCATTGGTTACAACAGATTCCAACAGTTTATAATTTTCCTTCTTTTATTTCATCGACTATTTCAGGATTCAACAGGGTAGAGGTGTCTCCAAAGTTAGAGAAATCGCCTTCGGCTATTTTGCGAAGAATTCGACGCATAATTTTACCCGAACGGGTTTTTGGCAAGCCTGAAACAAATTGGATTTTATCTAATTTGGCAATAGGCCCAATATGGTCGGACACATGCTGGTTGATTTCTTTGGCTAAGTTTTCTCGGTCGCGAGATTCTCCAGATTCTTTCAGGATTACGAAACCATATAGCGCATTTCCTTTGATGTCATGAGGGAATCCCACAATGGCACTTTCGGCAACTGCTGGATGCTCATTGATGGCATCTTCAATAGGAGCTGTTCCAAGATTGTGTCCTGAAACGATTACCACGTCGTCAACACGACCCGTGATTCTGTAATAGCCCACTTCATCGCGCAAAGCGCCGTCCCCAGTGAAATATTTTCCGGGAAAGGCACTGAAATAAGTTTCTTTATAGCGTTGGTGATCACCCCAAATAGTTCTGGCAATTCCAGGCCATGGAAATTTGATGCACAAACTTCCGGTAACTTGATTTCCTTCAATTTCGTTGCGTTTTTCATCCATTAATACGGGCTGAATTCCCGGTAATGGTAAGGAAGCGTATGTAGGTTTTGTCGGTGTTACAAATGCCAAAGGCGAAATCATGATTCCGCCAGTTTCGGTTTGCCACCAAGTGTCCACTAAGGGGCATCTTTTTCCTCCAACGTGGTCATTGTACCAGTGCCAAGCCTCCTCGTTGATGGGTTCGCCAACGGATCCGATAACTTTTAAGGACTTTAACTGATATTTCTGAACATATTCTAAATTTTCTTTTGCCAAGGCTCGAATGGCCGTTGGCGCAGTATAGAATTGGGTTACTTTGTGTTTTTCGATAGTCTGCCAAAAACGACTAAAGTCAGGGTAAGAAGGAACACCTTCGAAAATCACGGTGGTGGCGCCATTCAATAATGGACCATATAATATATAAGAGTGTCCGGTAATCCAGCCAATATCGGCGGTACACCAAAAAATATCATTTTCTTCATAACTAAATACATTCTTGAAGGTATAAGCAGTGTATACCATATATCCGGCTGTAGTATGCACCATGCCTTTTGGTTTTCCTGTTGAACCGGAGGTGTAAAGGATAAACAAAGGGTCTTCGGCATCCATGATTTCGGCAACGTTATTGTCCGAAGCTTCGTCTAAAAGCGGCTGTAACCATTGGTCACGCCCTTGTTTCATAGTTATTGGGGTATGGGTTCTTTTGGCTACCAAAACTTTTGAAACGCATGGGCAATTATTCAAAGCATCGTCAACGATTCCCTTTAAATCGATTGATTTGTTACCGCGGAATCCTCCATCAGAAGTGATGACCATTTTGCACTCGCTATCATTGATTCTTGCCGCCACTGCCGAAGCCGAAAATCCTGCAAAAACTACCGAATGTATGGCTCCAATTCTGGCACAAGCCAAAACAGAAACTGCCAATTCCGGAATCATGGGAAGGTAAATACAAACCCGATCTCCTTTTTTTATGCCTTGCTCCCGCAATACATTCGCCATTTTTGCAACCCTTAGATACAATTCGTTATATGAAATGTGCTGGGCTTCTTCTTTCGGGTCATTTGGCTCAAAAATGATGGCAGTTTTTTCACCTCTTTTGGCAAGATGCCTGTCAATACAGTTTTTAACGATATTTACCTTGGCATCTACAAACCATTTTATTTTGGCTTCGCCCATATCAAAATCCATTACTTTTTCGCATTCTTGGTACCAAGTGAAGTTTTCAGAAGCGATTCTACCCCAAAATTTTCTGGGTTCCCGAACAGATTTGTTGTAATGTTTGAAATATTGTTCTAAATTTTCTATTTTATAATAACTCATAATTAGCGATAAATTTAATTTTCTTTTAAATTATTTTACTTGTCCGTTAGGGATTAATGTCCAAATGTTGATAAATAAATTTTAAAAACAGGTTTTAATTTTGTAAAAAAATAAAATACCTATCCAAATAAGTATAGGTATTTTTTTGGTAAAGTCAGGCTATTTTTTATAAAGGCAATACTGCTCTTCCTAATTTTTCATTGATTATTATTGCGGCAGCTTCATAAAAAGCAAAAAATCCACACAGAATTCCTTCGTAACCGGCAAGAGTATGAATGGTTGCGTTTCCAGTAAAACTAGCTACGGACAATAGCCCAAATAGAATAACCAGAGAACCAAAAATGAGTTTTCCAATGGTGTTTCCGTTCAATGTCCCTATGAAAAAAGCAAATGTAAATAATCCCCACAAGCCCAAATAAAATCCCATTGAAGGACCATCAGGTTTTGTCACACCCATTAAAGGTAGCAACCACAACGCCACTAATGATAACCAAAAGAAACCATAAGAAGTAAAGGCAGCCATGGCAAAAATATTTCCTTTTTTCCATTCCATAATACCGGCAATTACCTGCTGTAGTCCTCCAAAAAAGATCCCCATTCCCATAATCATGGCGTTGAGTTCGAAGAATCCCGCATTATGGATGTTTAATAAAATAGTGGTCATGCCAAAACCGAAAAGCCCCAATGGTGCTGGATTTGCTGTAGTGTCTTTAATGATTTGTTCCATAAATTAAATAAATTAAAAGTTAGTTTTTGATAGTTTTTTTTCTAAAAAATTACATTCCATTCGTAGAGAATTCACAAATATATCAAACCTACTCGATTTTTTTTGATTTTTTTTTCGTTTATCAATTTCTAAATTTTAAAGAGAGACGTTTATTTAAGTTTTTGAAAAAGCCATAGTAATAAAAACAAAAAACCCACTCGATGAGTGGGTTTCGTGGTACCTCCAGGGATCGAACCAGGGACACATGGATTTTCAGTCCATTGCTCTACCATCTGAGCTAAGGTACCATTGTTATAGCGGGTGCAAATATAGGATGATTTTTAGTTTATCCAAAACAAATTTTAAAAAAAATCAATTCGTACCTTCGCATCGTTAAATACCAATTATGATTCTAACTATTGACGTTGGGAATACCAGAATTAAAGGCGCTGTATTTGAGGGTGGTATCCTCTTGAATACCTTTGTCTGTATGAAAACGGAACTCCAAAAAAGTATTCAGGACATCTTAGAAACCCACAAGGAAATAACTGATTTAGTGGTATCCTCTGTTTCGGACATAGAAAAATACTCTTTTTTGAATCTTAGCGAAACCTTAAACATCCATTTTGTATCCCACAAAGATTCCTTTCCGTTTGTCAATAATTATGAAACACCCCAAACCCTGGGAATAGATCGAATGGTGCTTGCTGCGGGTGCAACTTTATTGTATCCCAATCAAAACCGATTGGTTATCGATGCAGGAACCTGTGTGACCTACGATTTTATTGACGAAAACAATAATTATTTTGGCGGAGCTATTAGCCCAGGATTGCGTTTGCGTTATGTGGCATTGCACAATTATACGGAAAAACTGCCGTTGTTGCCCTTAGAAAGTCCTAAACATTTCATAGGAAACTCCACATCCGAGTCGATTCATTCGGGAGTGGTCAATGGATTGGCGCATGAAATAGACGGTTTCATTACTCAATACAAAGAACAATATTCAAACTTTATAATAATTTTAACGGGTGGGGACACTGATTTTTTGGCTAACCGATTAAAAAATACCATATTTGCCAATTCAAATTTCCTTCTGGAAAGTTTAAACCAAACATTTCAATATAAAACCAAAAATGATTAAAAAAATTATAATAAGTGCCTGTTTCTTGTTGTCATTAGTGTCTTTTGCACAAGAAGGAACATCATCGCCCTATTCTTTTTATGGAATTGGCGATATCCGATTCAAGGGAGCCGCAGAAAATCGTTCGATGGCTGGATTGTCAATAATGCCAGACAGTATTCATATTAATTTGCAAAATCCAGCGGGTTATTCCGATTTAAAGCTCACCAGTTTTGCCCTTGGAGGAACTTACAACACGACTAATCAAAAAACCAATAGTAAATTAGGAAGTGCTCGAAGAACCACATTAGATTATTTGGCGGTTGGATTGCCGTTAGGAAAATTGGGAATGGGCTTTGGCTTAATACCCTATTCTTCTGTTGGGTATAAAATAAAAACAGTTAATGAGGGTGGAATTAGTAAGATTCTTGAAGGATCCGGGGGTATGAATAAGGTTTTCTTAGGATTTGGATACAAATTGGGGGCAAACCTAAGTATTGGGGCAGATGCACAGTATAATTTCGGCACAATTAAAACAACAAGTTTTGAGTTAGATTCCGACATTACCAATGGAACAAGTGAATTAAACACTGCAATATTGTCTGGAATAAATTTTAATCTTGGGGTAATGTATCAAACTAAAATTAATGAAAAAATGAGTTTGTTTAGCAGTTTAAGCTATACTCCTGAAAGCACTTTAGCTTCTAAAAACACAAGAGAAATATCAAACTCTTTTGACAGTCCTTACATTCAAGATGATGCTAGATCGCTAAAATTACCAAGCAAATTGTCTTTTGGAGCAGGAGTAGGAGAGATAAGAAAGTGGCTTATAGGTGCGGAAATAAGTTTGCAAAGTACGGGTAATCTAGTCAATTTTTATAATGAAGTAAACAACCCTGCCTACAATGTAGTTTACGGCAAAAGTTCAAAATACAGCATTGGAGGGTATTTCATACCAAATTACAAGTCCTATACCAGTTATGCTAAAAGAATTACATACAGAGGAGGTCTTAAATACGAAAAAACAGGACTGGTAGTCAATTCAGAATCGATAAATGACCTCGGGTTGACTCTTGGGATGGGGATGCCGTTATCAGGTACTTTTTCTAATATAAATTTTGGATTTGAATTAGGAAAAAAAGGGACTACCGCAGCTAACTTAGTTCAAGAAAACTATGCCAATATTAACATTGGTTTTTCACTTAATGAAAAATGGTTTGAGAAAAGAAAATTTAATTAAACCCCAAAAAAGCATTTTTATCAGCTATAAATTTGTCAAATGAAGCGTATGACTTTACTAAAAAATTATAAAATCCTCCCAGTTGTCACGGTTATTGCCGTGACACTGTTTTTTGGATGCGAAAGTAATTTTAAGGAAGTGCAAAAAATCAATTTTTCGGAATTTGTGCCTAGTGGTGAAGCGGAAAAAATTAACTTGAAATATACCGATTCGGGTCGTATAAAAGCCATTTTAGTGAGTCCTAAAATGCTCGATTTCGCTAGTGTAGATTTTCCTTTTACGGAATTCCCGAAGGGGATTGACGTCACCTTGTATGACGACAAAGAAAAAAGGACATTTATAAAATCAGACTATGCGGTTTCTTACAAGACAACCAGTATCATTGATTTGCAGGGAAATGTAAAAATTATTTCACAGGACGGGCAAACCCTCGAAACCCAACAATTGTATTACGACCAAAAAAACGAATGGTTTTTTACCGAAAAAAGCTTTAAATTTACAGACCCGAAAGGAGTTTCGAACGGACAAGGGATCGATTTCAGTAAAGATTTCAAGATTATCAATTCACAAAAAATTACGGGCGAACTCGATTCGGCCGAATAAATTTAAAAAATAGAGTATGAGTTATTTAAAATACACACAGTACGTATATCTTGTAGCAGCCGTTTTCTTTACCTATAAAGCGGTGGAAATTTGGAAAGAAGATAACGACCAGCATTTTCTTTTTCTGGGAATTGCAATTCTCTCTGTTTTTATGTTTCTTTTCAGACGTAGATTTTCCAAGAAATTTGAAGAAAGAAACAAAAAATCCTAATGTATGGAAATTAGCATTATAATAGTATGTCTAATACTATGTGCATTTTTTTCCGGGATGGAAATAGCCTTTATTTCCTCTAATAAAATATACCTCGAAATAGAAAAAAAACAGGACAGTTTTCTTTCTAATATCCTAACAAGGCTTACCGAAAAACCGTCCAAGTTTATAGCTTCCATGCTCATTGGGAATAACATAGCACTGGTAATTTACGGTTTTTTTATGGGAGAACTGTTGATGCATTGGATTGAAACCTTTGGGTACCATTTTTCGGAATTGGTCAATTTGCTCATACAGACCCTTATATCTACGGCAATAGTTTTGATAACCGCGGAGTTTTTGCCAAAAGTATTTTTCCAAATCTATGCTAACACCTTAATCAAGGTTTTCGCTCTTCCGGCTTATCTTTTTTACCTGTTATTTTATTTTATATCTTCTTTTTTCATTTGGGTTTCCGATTTTGTGTTAAAGCAATTTTTTAAAACCGAAGGCGACCAGGTGCCTTTGTATTTCAGCAAGGCAGAACTTGGGAATTATATTACGGAACAAATGAGCACTGTTGAAGACCACGAGGAAATGGACTCTGAAATCCAAATGTTTCAAAATGCATTGGAGTTTTCCGGGGTGAAAGCCAGGGATGTGATGAGTCCCAGAACGGAGATTGTGGCTGTTGATTTGTTTGATTCGGTGGCCGAACTGAAACAATTATTCATTGAAACGGGCTACTCTAAAATTGTGGTATACCAGAACTCACTGGACGACATTATAGGCTATGTTCATTCTTTTGATTTATTCAAAAAACCTAAAAACATCAAATCGATTATTATCCCTATCGAATTTGTTCCCGAAACGATTTATATTAAGGATGCTATGAATTTGCTTACCAAAAAGCGAAAAAGTGTAGCCGTGGTGCTGGACGAATATGGAGGAACATCAGGAATCATAACCATAGAAGACATTGTGGAAGAGCTTTTTGGCGAAATCGAGGACGAGCACGATTCGGGCGAGGAATTGATAGAAAAAGAACTGGGTGACGACGTTTATGTTTTTTCGGCACGCTTGGATGTCGAATATATAAACCAAACCTATAAACTCAATATTCCTGAGAGTGATTCTTATGGAACCCTTGGCGGTTTTATTGTGGATTCCACTAAAGAAATCCCTCAAAAAGGAGATGCAATTGTTATAGGAATCTATCATTTTATTATCGAAGAAGCCACAAATAAAAAAATTGAATTGGTTAAAATGACCATAAAAGATTGATTTTTTTTCTTAATTTGATTTTTCTTGTAAAATATAGTGTGACTTTTATAATTATTAATTAGATAATTGTATTTTCGCAGACTGAATATAAAATTAACAACAATAAAAATGGCAGTTTTAGCAAAAATTAGACAACGTTCCGCTTTGATGATAGTAGTTATTGCACTAGCATTATTTGCATTTATAGCTGGAGATCTTTTTAACAATGGAAATTTTGGTAAAAGTTCAAAAGATGTGGGAAGCATTAATGGAAAAGATATTCCATTTGAAGAATTTAGAATTAAGGTAAGCAATGTTGAAAAAAGTCAACAAGGAATGACTTCGACTGCGGCAGCAAACAGAGTATGGGATCAAGAGGTTTCCATAGCTTTACTTACGGCTGAATTTGATAAATTAGGATTGAGAGTTGGACCGAAACACATCATGGAGGTCTTGAAAGCGGATCAAAACATTGGAAAAAACCCACTTTTTCTAAATGCTGCAGGTGTTTTTGACGAAGCAAAATTCAAAGAATATTTCAAGTCAAACCCTGAACAAGCCCAAGTTTTGAAAGACAGGGAAAAAGATGCAGAGCTTAATGCAAAATATCAAATGTATAACACTTTGATAAAAGCAGGAATCTTTACTACTGAAAGTGAAGGAAAACTGAAATATGAAATGGAAGCCAACAAAGTGAATTTTTCTTATGTTGCGGGTCTGTATTCTTCGATTAAAGATGATAACGTAAAAGTTACGGATACAGAGATTGAAGATTTCATGAAAAAGAATGAGAAAAAATACAAAGCGGATGAAACCCGTGAGATTGAATATGTTTTGATTGAAGACAAACCGTCTGTAGAAGATGAAAACGAAATTA
This sequence comes from Flavobacterium sp., assembly GCA_044357435.1. GTDB lineage: Bacteria > Bacteroidota > Bacteroidia > Flavobacteriales > Flavobacteriaceae > Flavobacterium. Next base: position 12,376 of record JBIKPM010000009.1, read on the forward strand.
AAAACAAAGTGAACGGATTGTTGTCGGGAAGCGTGGTTTATAACCAAGCAACTGCTAAAAATGACACCGTGCAAGGATTCAAATCAGCTACAAACACAATTGAATTCGTGAATTCTAATTCAGATATTCCTTACGATTCTACTTATGTTGCCAAAAAGGATTTGCCTGCTGCCGATGCGGAGCAATTATATAACTTGGCTCCAGGTGCGATTTATGGACCTTATATGAATGGAAAATACTATTGCATTTCAAAATCATTGGGCAGAAAAGTGGGCGTAAACGCTAAAGCAAGCCATATATTGATTAGCTATGAAGGAACACAAGTTCCTAACAAAAAAGAACAAAGAACAAAAGAACAAGCTAAAGCAAAAGCAGAAACGCTTTTGGCTCAGGTTAAGACAAATCCGGATAGTTTCTTGATGTTAGCTTTTACAGCTTCTGACGATTCGTCTTCTCAGCAAGGCGGTGACTTGGGCTACTTTGGTCCAAACCAAATGGTGAAACCTTTTAATGACTTTGTGTTCAACAATGCGGTTGGTAGCATTGGATTGGTAGAAACTCCTTTTGGTTTTCATATCATCAAGATAACAGATAAGCAGGATGGTGTTCGTTTGGCCACTATTGCACAAAAAATTGAAGCTTCTGAAGCTACTTCAGATAAAATATTCACCCAGGCAACCAAATTTGAAATGGATGCTGCGGACAAGGATTTTGAAAAGTTAGCCAAAGAGATGAAGCTTACGGTTGCAACTCCAGTTACGGTGAAAGGAATGGATGAATCTTTCGGTTCTTTGGGTAACCAAAGAAATATCATAAGATGGGCATTTGAAGGCGAGACTAATTTAGGTGACGTAAAGCGATTTGAAGTGGCTAATTTAGGTCACGTGATCGCCAAAGTTAAAAAAGTAAATCCAGAAGGATTGATCGATGTTGATTTGGTTAGACCTTCTATAGAGCCAATTCTTAAAAACAAGAAAAAAGCCGAGTTAATCAAAGCGAAAATGACAGGAACTTCATTAGAGGCGATTGCGAAAACTTCAGGTTCAGCGGTTCAACAAGCTGTAGGTGTGACAATGGAAAATCCAGTATTGACCGGTGGTGGCCAAGAACCTAAAGTGGTAGGAAATGCATTTGCATTGTCAACCAACCAACTTTCTGCCCCGATTGAAGGAAACGCAGGAGTTTATGTGGTGAAAAACAACAGTACAATTAAAGCACCTGTATTGAAAGACCATGCTCCTTATGTGGCAAAATTAAAAGCACAAAGTGCATCGGATGCCAATAGAGTAATTCCTGCACTAAAAGCGAACGCTGAAATAAAAGACAATAGAAGTCAATTTAATTACTAAATTGAAACTTCAATACATACAAAATCCCGATTTATTCGGGATTTTTTTGTTTATAATACCATGTCTTTGTATGGAATTATCGTTCGGAATCCTTTTCTCTTGAAATAGTCCGTCGGATTTTCGGATGCAATTGCCAAAACAAAATCACCGCCCCAAGCCCCAAGACTTTTTACCACACCATCAAAGTCTGTAAACAAAGTTTCTTTTACGGTCTCGGTTTTAAGAATAGCACTCATTTCGGTTTCGTGTTTTTCAATCGCCAAGGCAAATTCTTGCAGATTTTTAGCGTTTAAAACCTCCAAAGTAATTTTGTCGTTTTTGACAATGGTTTTGGCCAAATCGTTTTTAGGATTATCATGATAAGAAGCGATAGCCGCTTTGCTATTTTGTTTTTTGTCGAGATAAACAAAATATAGATTTTCAGAAAATACAGGGTCGAAAGTTACTCTTTCGACAATAGGTTTGCCGTTTTCTAAATGGTACAAAACAGAACTGTTGTTTTGTGCGCACGCAATATCATAACCGCTTCCACCAAAACTATTTTTGAGCAAAACAAAGGCGTCAATTTGAAACCATTGTGCGATGTTATTAATCAAAGTCGATGAGGTTCCCAAACCCCAATTTTTGGGAAAACTGAGTTGAGTTGTGATGAGATAGCCTTCGGATTGATAAATGAAATCAGGATTTAATTCAAACGCTTCGTGCAGGATTGCTATCAGGGTATTTCGTATCGACGCCTTTTTCTCAACGCTATCTTTTCCAGAAATGTCCCTAAATGAAAAAGTGTCCTCGTACCAAATACTTCCGTCCGAATCAAAACTAGTCCATTTTATTTCTTGATTAGCACCTTCCTTAACAATTAAATTTTGTCCAAATTTGGTAGGTACCGCCAAGGCTTTAGCCCCATCCAAAACTAGATATTCTCCTGTGATTAATAGTTTTCCGTTGCTGTAAAATTCTTTTTTCATTTGTTAGTTAATCCTTACAGAATTTAAAACCCTGAAAAGGTTTATGTGTTACATTCGTCGCCTCAAATTTTGAATATAATCCACAACGCCACTGTGTGAAACAACGTGGTGTTTGAAATGCTTCCGAATCAAAATGCATTCTTCTTCAGTAGCTTCGAACTGATTGAGTATGTTATTCAAGTGCATTTTCATGTGTCCGTCCTGAATTCCGGTAGTGGTCAAAGAGCGCAAGGCGGCAAAATTTTGTGCCAAACCTGCCACGGCCACAAATTGCATCAACTCCTTTGCGGAAGGATTTTCAAGCATTTCCAACGAAAATTTTGACAAAGGATGTAGCGACGTTAAGCCGCCAACCGTTCCTAATGCCAAAGGGACCTCTAGCCAAAAGGTAAAAATACCATTTTCGATTTTGGCATGGGACAAACTGGAATAGTTTCCGTTCCGGGAAGCATAGGCATGAATCCCGGCTTCAACGGCCCTGAAATCATTGCCGGTGGCAAGCACAACGGCGTCGATTCCGTTCATGATTCCCTTGTTGTGCGTTACTGCCCGAAAAGGTTCCACTTCAGCAATTTGAACCGCTTGAAGAAATCGTTTGGCAAATGCCTGGGGATTCGGAATGTGTTTTTCCACCAAGTCTTCCACCAGACAAGAAACTTCGGCACGAACAAGGCAATTGGGCACATAATTCGAGAGAATACTCATCACGACTTCAATGTCCTTTTCTTCCTCTGAAAATAAATCATAAGTTGATGCTTCTTCTTTCAAGGTTTTGGCAAATTCCTCCAAACACGAATTGATGAAATTAGCGCCCATGCTGTCTTTGGTGTCAAAGGTGGCATGTAGCTGATAATAATTGGGCAACAAATTGGTTTTGTCTTTTAGCAGAATGTCCAGAATTCCACCACCGCGTTTTTGCATGTTTTTAGTAATGCTTTCGGTGTTGGTGAAAAAGTGTGCTTTGGCTTGGGCAAAAAACAGCTCCAATTTTGAGACGTCCCCTTTAAAAATAAAGTGGACTTGCCCTGTTTTTTCGGTATTGATGACGGTGGCTTTAAATCCGCCGCGAGTGGACCAAAATTTGGCGGCTTTTGCGGCAGCGGCAACGACCGAACTTTCCTCGATTGCCATGGGAATACTATTATATTTTCCGTTAATCAGGAAATTTGGCGCAACACCTAGCGGAATGTAGAAATTCGTTATGGTATTTTCGATGAACTCATCGTGTAGTTTCTGGATTTTTTCGTCAGAATTCCAATATTTTTTCAGCAATGACAACGCATCTGCAGGGTTTGAAAAATATTCCTTGGCAATCCAGCTTACTTTTTCTTCTTTGGATAATTTTGAAAATCCAGTGACAGGGTTATTCATTCTCAAAGATTTATGGATGATTAGATGCAAAGATACGTTTTTAGTGGTTTTATTTGCAGTCTGTAAATAGGTACTGCCAATCTTATTTTAACATTTAACAAATGAAATGTGAAATAAGTCTAATTTTTTCACTAAAATTGACGTTTATTATTTAAGTACTACTTGCATTATAAATAATCCAAAATCCAATTTGTATGGTGAACGACTCCCAATTGCATAAAAATGATTTTTTTGGACATCCACGCGCCCTTTTCATCTTATTTTTTACTGAAATGTGGGAACGTTTTTCGTTCTACGGAATGAAAGCACTACTTATTTTTTACCTCACCAAATATTATTTATTTTCCGATGAAGCAGGAAATTTACTGATAGGCAGTTACGCTGCATTGGTATATGCAATTCCGGTTGTTGGTGGTTTTATAGCGGATAGGTATTTGGGTTTTAGAAAAGCGATTGTTTTTGGGGGGATATTGTTGGTGTTGGGTCACCTCGGAATGGCTTATGAAGGAAACGCCACCACCAAATCATTAACAGGCGAAATTATCAGGGACGATTTTGCGTTGCAAATATTTTACTTGTCCTTGGCTTTTATTGTTTTGGGTGTTGGGTTTTTAAAGGCTAATATTTCATCGCTGGTGGGCGAATTGTATCCCGTAGGGGACAAACGAAGAGATTCCGGATTTACCATTTTTTATATGGGGATTAATTTGGGTTCTTTTTTGGCAACGCTAATTTGCGTTTGGCTTGGCGAAGCCTATGGTTGGAGTTATGGATTTGCCGCTGCCGGAGTTGGAATGTCTTTTGGGTTAATTACCTTCATTTCAGGAAGAAAATTATTATTGGGCAAAGGGGAATCCAAAGTACCTGAATTTTTAGCCAAAAAAACCATTGGCATCAAAAACGAATGGGGTATTTATGCGGTAAGTGTCGCTTCGATACTGGTGATATGGCAAATGGTTCAAAGCCATAGCGTAGTTCAAAATTTGCTTATTGTTGCAGGAGCCATTTCTTTTATTTACATACTCTATTATGCCATAACACAACTGGAAAAAATAGCTAGGGAACGCTTGTTGTCGCTTACTATATTAATTATTTTTACGGTTATTTTCTGGGCATTGTTCGAGCAGGCTTATACTTCTTTGAATCTTTTTGCCGATAGAATTTTAGACCGTGGCACTATACCTGCGGGTAATTTCTTAAGTCTGAATGCTCTTTTTATTGTTTTGTTGGCACCCGTTTTTGCTTGGCTTTGGGTGAAAATGGGAAAATACAATCCCAATACGGCAGTCAAATTTTCAATCGCTTTATTACTAGTGGGACTTGGATTTGGGTCCTTGGTATTTGGCATCAACATTTCCGAAATGGGTAAAGTAAGTATGTTTTGGTTGGTTTTAACTTATTTTCTTCATACTTGTGCAGAGCTTTGTTTATCGCCTGTCGGGCTTTCTGCCGTTACCAAATTATCACCCGTAAAAATTGTAGGTTTTATGATGGGTGTTTGGTTTTTGGCAACCGCCAGTTCAGAATTTATCGCTTCTATATTGGCCAATATTGCCTCTGTGGATACATCAAACGGGGAAGTTCTTGATTTGAATTTGGCAAAACAAAGCTATTTGAAACTTTTCGAATATTTATTTTATACCGGAATAGGTTTTGGAATTTTACTTTTGGCACTATCAAAATCAATTAATAAATTAATGCACGGAGTAGATAAAGAATTAAATAATGAATGATATGAACCAAAATTCGACCGACCAGTTTTTTAAAAATCCAGTTTTAGGACACCCAGCGGGATTGTTTGTTTTGTTTTTTACCGAAATGTGGGAACGATTCTCCTTCTATGGCATGCGTTCCTTGCTTATTTTATTTTTGACAACATCCTTTGCTGATGGGGGCTGGGAATGGACAAGAGAAAATGCCTCGGCTCTTTTTGGGTCTTATGTTGGCTTGGTTTATTTGTCAACGATGCTCGGCGGCTATTTTGCAGATAAGATAATCGGGTTCAGGTGGGCTATTGTCTTGGGAGCTACTCTTATGACCTTGGGACACGCTTCCATGGCAATGGAAACCGAGTTTTCCATTTATTTGGGATTGGTATTATTGGTTTTCGGTAACGGATTTTTCAAACCCAATATGACTTCCATAATTTCGGAAATGTAT
>JBIKPM010000129.1:0-6326 GCA_044357435.1 Flavobacterium sp.
GGGTTGCTGCTGTTTGACTATTTTTCGGATTTGAAAAATAGCCGTGGCAAATTCTAAAATTCGGAGTATTCGGCTAAAAAAAGTAGCGTTAGGTGTTGTTAATTCCCAGGTGATAATTTCAAAATCCCCAAATTCTTTCAGACCATTCATCCAGGTAATGGCGTCAGCTCTGTAAGTTTCTCCCAGAAAAAGTATCTTCCATTTTTCCATTTTTATCAATTAGTCTTCGGAAGTTAGTGCCCGATTAATAAAATCGTTCAAGGGCTTCAAAACAATTAGTTTTTTGCTCATTTTTTCCACAAAATCTTTTTTTGTCACTTCTTCAATATCAAATTTTTGGGAAGTTTCAAAACTTTTTAATTTCAGGAATTCAATCGCAGGATGATCTTTTTCGTAACCTCTTGGTGGATTTTTCAATACGTTTTTTTCATCCCGGTCAAAATCACCAAATTCTTTTTTGAAACTTTTATCGCCGATAATTTCTTCCAAATCTTCATGGAAATAGCCAATTTCTTTGCGTACTTTTTTCAAATCTTCAGCTTCGGGACAATAAAATCCACCAGCAATAAAACTGGCTCCTTTCGCTATGTGTATATAGTAGCCAGAACGATTCTTGCCTTTCGCACCACTTGATATCCAAACGCCAATATGGTCTTTGTAGGGTGATTTGTCCTTTGAAAACCGAATGTCGCGGTTGATTCTAAAGGTACAATTTTTCACTTCGAGCATTTCCAATGAAGGATCGAGGGGTTTCATAGCATCCAGAAAATCACCAACTAATAGATGATAGTCTTTTTTGAAAACTTCATATCTTTTTTTATTATCCAAAAACCAATCCCGATTGTTATTGGCTTTTAAATCATCGATGAATTGCACACTGTCTTTTGAAAGCATATAGTTTAATTATTGCAGTTGTTTTTTCAGATCTTCTTCGCTGATATAGCCTGAATGTTTCCATTTTAGTTCCTTGTTTTCATATAACAAAAGCGTGGGAAGTTCGTCGATTTTCATTTCGGATATCAAGGTTTTGTTTTCATCGGCATTCAATCGGATGATAGTCACTCTGTCCGCCAAATTTTTTTGCATTTGTAAAAGATAGGGTGTCATTTTTTTGCATGGCGCACACCATTCGGCATAAAAGTCAATTAGTACTTTTTTGTCTGGATTTAATAATTCGGCATATTCTTGGCTGCAAATCCCAACGATTTTGTCACTTGGTTTAGAAAGTCCTGCCGCATTCCATTTCATAATTCCGCCTTGCAGTTCATAGATGGTTTTAAATCCCAATTCGGCCAATTTTGCAGAAGCTTTTGCGCTTCTTCCACCACTTTTGCAATAGACAAAAACAGGTTTTGATTTGTCTAAGTTCTCTACATTTGTCACAAAATCATCGCCAAGCCAGTTGATATTTGTAGCTTTATCGATATGTTCTGAAGCAAATTCTTCTGGAGTTCTGACGTCGAGTATTTGGGCGTTTGAAGTTGCTTTTATTTTTTCGGCGAAAACTTCAGGAGCCACACTTTCGATTTTTTTAGTGGGTTGACCGTTGCAGGATAAAATCGCAAAGGATAAAATCAAAAAGAATAAACGATGTTTCATGATGTTTTATTTTTAGAGAATTTAAAATCAATTAAATATACAAATTTTTGAAAAATTATAGGTTAAAAATTTTGTAAGTCTGATGGGTGGACTTTACAATGTTTTCGGTACGTTCGGAATGTGTGTCCGAAATGAATAGTTGTCCAAAAGTGTCGCTATTGACCATTTCGACTATTTTGGCTACCCGACTTTCGTCCAATTTATCAAAGATATCGTCAAAAATCAAAATAGGTTTCGTGCCACTTTGGTTCTTTAAAAACTCAAATTGAGCCAGTTTCAAGGCGATCAGAAACGATTTTTGTTGGCCTTGTGATCCGAATTTCTTTATGGGGTAATGGTCGATTTCAAAGGACAAATCATCCTTGTGAATTCCTACACTGGTGTAATGTAATGCTCGGTCTTTGTTGATGTTTTCCTGTAAAAGTGTCAATAAATCTTTTTCGGATAAATGACTTTCGTAGACTAATTGTACCGTTTCCTGCGAACCGGTTATGGCTTGATGATGCGTGTTGAAAATGGGGATGAACTGCTCGATAAATTCTTTTCGCTTCTCGTATATGTATTTCCCAAAAGTGTCAAGCTGCTCGTTATATATAGAAAGAGTGTCATTTTCGAAAACGAAATTCAATGAAAAATATTTCAACAAGGCATTGCGTTGACTCATCACTTTTTGGTATTGGATGAGTTGTTTTAGGTATTGGGAATCCAATTGCGAAATCACGCTGTCCATAAATTTTCTGCGGGTTTCACTGCCTTCCACAATCAAATCCCTGTCGGCAGGAGAGATGATGACCAAGGGAATAAAGCCTACATGTTCGGAGAATTTATCGTAGATTTTTCCGTTGCGTTTCAGTATCTTTTTCTGTCCTTTTTTTAGGCTGCAAATGATTTGTTCGTTTCTTTCGTTCATTTCAAATTCGCCATCAATAACAAAAAATTCTTCCCCGTGTTTGATGTTTTGAACTGCCAACGGATTGAAATAACTTTTTCCGTAGGACAAATGGTAGATTGCATCCAATACATTGGTCTTTCCGATTCCGTTTTTGCCGACGAAACAATTTATTTTGCCCACAAATTCGAAATTTGCTTCTGAAAAGTTCTTATAATTGAATAGCGAAATTTTTTTTAAATACATTGGTAAGTCTAGCGGATATTGAGATTTTGGCTGTTTTTGAGCCGTTTTTTTTAAGTGGGTGCAAATTATTGAAAAATATCGATAAAAGAGGTTTTAGATTTGAATAAATATTATATTTTTGCCGTTCACTAAATTAAAATGAAATGGCTACTTATAATAAAAGAGGATATAAAGCACCAAAAGAAAAAGAAGTAAAAGAAGTTACGGAAGACATAAAAGTTCTTGAAAAAAACAGCGCAACAGCGGGTGTCTTTTCGGCATTGGACGAAACGGCATCAAAAACAGAAGATTTTGTAGCCAAAAACCAAAAAATAATCATTGGAATAGTGGGTGCAATTGCATTATTTACGGTTGGTTATTTGGTTTACGAAAAATTTGTTGCGGCACCAAAAGAAGCGGAAGCGGCAAGTGAAATGTTTCAAGCACAACAGTATTTTCAAAAAGCAACTGATGGGGTTTCTAGCGATTCTCTCTATAAATTGTCCTTAAAAGGTGGTGAAGGTAAATTTGGCTTTGTTGATATTGCCGATAAATACTCTGGTACGGATGCCGGAAATTTAGCCAATTATTATGCAGGTGTAGCTTATTTGAATACCGGAAAATATATAGAAGCGATTGATTACTTAAGTAAATTCAAGTCTGAGGATATTGTTTTAAGCACTTTGGCAAAAGGAGCGATAGGCGATGCTTATTCTCAAAATAAGCAACCAAAAGAGGCTCTTGAAAATTATTTGAAAGCGGCTGAATCAGACAAAAATGATTTCACCACACCACGTTTCTTGTTGAAAGCTGGAAAAACGGCATTGGCATTAGGAAATAAAGCAGATGCTTTGAAATATTTCACTGATATTAAAGAAAACTTTGAAGCAACTCCAGAAGCGGCTTCTATTGATGGATTGATTGGATTGTCACAGTAATTTTATTTAGGATTTTTCATTTAGATTTGGTACTTTTATATTTCAAATTCTAAATATCTAAATTTAATTTTAATCCAAATTAAAATGGCAACCATAAATAAAAACTTATCTGAATACGATAAAAACACAATCCCAAACGCGAAAAATTTTCGGTTTGGGATTGTTGTTTCAGAGTGGAATGATACCATAACTGAGGGACTTTGTTTTGGGGCAGTTACCGGACTTTTAGATAATGAAGTGCCGTCAGAACACATCATTCGATGGAATGTGCCTGGGAGTTTTGAATTGATTTATGGCGCCAAAAAAATGTTGCAGACCCAAAATGTGGATGCCGTAATCGCCATTGGTTGCGTAATTCAGGGACAAACCAAACATTTTGATTTTGTTTGTGAAGCCGTTTCACAGGGAATAAAAGACTTGAACATAGAAACAGATATTCCTGTTATTTTTTGCGTTCTAACGGACAATAACATGCAACAGTCCATCGACAGAAGCGGTGGAAAACACGGCAATAAAGGTACCGAAGCCGCTATTGCTGCCATTAAAATGGCTTATTTAAGACATCAAGCCTCGTTCAGTCACCAGTTTAAAAATCAACAATTGATATCAACTGGACCTTTGCAGATAGAGGGTCTACCCCTGTTAGAGGAATAGAAAAACATCATACAATTCTAAAACTTATACTCATCTACTGATGGTATAGGTTTTTTTATTTTTTGTGAATAACTAAACTATAAAACACAATAGAAATTCCTTAAATTTGTCAACTTTGGTTTTCAAAAGCTTCAAAACTCAAACACTTTTTTAATGTCGAGTATCATTCAATTACTTCCCGATCACGTTGCCAATCAAATTGCCGCTGGCGAAGTAGTCCAACGACCGGCTTCTGTGGTCAAGGAATTGCTCGAAAATGCCGTTGATGCCAGGGCAACTGACGTGAAGTTGATAATTAAAGATGCCGGAAAATCATTGGTTCAGGTCATTGATAACGGATTAGGAATGAGTGTTACCGATGCCCGTTTGTGTTTTGAGCGTCATGCCACTTCTAAAATTCGTCAAGCCGAAGACTTGTTTTCTTTGCATACCAAAGGGTTTCGCGGTGAGGCATTGGCATCCATTGCCGCCATTGCCCACGTTGAAATGAAAACCAAACAAGATCAAGAAGAACTGGGAACACACATTGTCATTGAAGGCAGCAAGTTTGTGTCACAAGACGTGGCGGTTTTGCCTAAGGGAACTTCGTTTGGTGTCAAAAATCTGTTTTTTAATATCCCTGCCCGTCGCAATTTCTTAAAGTCGGATACGGTGGAATACCGTCATATAATTGATGAGTTTCAACGAGTGGCATTGGCACATCCGCAAATCTATTTTACGTTTTATCACAACGGCAGCGAAATGTTTAATTTGCCTCCGTCCAGTTTAAGACAGCGTATTGTTGCTGTTTTTTCTGGCAAAACCAATGAAAAATTGGTTCCAGTGAACGAAGAAACGGAGATTGTAAGTATTCAAGGTTTTGCATGCAAACCTGAGTTTGCCAAAAAAAATCGAGGAGAACAGTTTTTCTTTGTCAATGATCGCTTCATAAAAAGCGGTTATTTGCACCATGCTGTGATGGCGGCTTATGAGGGACTTTTGAAAGATGGCGCTCAACCCAGTTATTTTTTATATTTGACGGTGCCCCCCAATACGATTGACATCAATATTCACCCCACTAAAACAGAAATCAAGTTTGACGATGAGCATGCATTGTATGCGATTTTGCGAGCTTCTATAAAACACAGTTTGGGACAATTTAATGTGGCGCCAATTTTAGATTTTGAGCGTGATTCCAATTTAGACACGCCCTATCATTACAAAGATGTGGAAGCCGCTACGCCGACGATTCAAGTAGACGGCAGTTTTAATCCCTTTTCGGAAGAAGATAAGCCCAATAAACATTTCACTAGTTACAGAAAACCCGAACCAGCTGCAAACTGGGAAAGTTTGTATGTGGGTTTGAAGCATGATTCTGAAGAAGTTGAAACGATGACTTTCGAAAATGAAGAGGTGACATCATCTCTGTTTCACCAGGAAGACGTGGAACAAGCGGTTCATAAAACATACCAAATCCATAAAAAATACATTGTAAACCCCATAAAATCAGGAATGATAATTGTGGATCAACAACGGGCCCATCAACGCATTTTGTATGAACAGTTTTTGACCAACATTACGGTTCATTTGGCGTCTAGCCAACAGTTGTTGTTTCCATTGCATTTGTATTTTTCTAATGCAGAAATGCAGTTGATAACCGAATTAAAACCTTCCTTGACCAATACGGGTTTTGTTTTTGAGGAAACCACCGAAGACAGTGTTGTGATTTCGGGATTGCCGGTCAACGTTTCTGAAAGTGAAGCTTCGCTGGTTTTGGAAGAATTGTTAAGCGATTTGCAGGACGGAATCCCAGAAAGCAGTTTCAGCCAGAACGATACAATTGCCAAATCAATGGCACGAAGTTTGGCCGTAAAAACAGGAACCTATTTGACACAAAAAGAACAGGAAAACTTGGTGAATGGTCTTTTTGCCTGCAAAGACCCTAATGTTTCCCCATTTCAGAAACCCACTTTCATCACCATGCGTGTGGAAGATTTAGACAACAAATTTGCGCTATGATGAATATCACACCCGTTGTAAAA
>JBIKPM010000130.1:0-6313 GCA_044357435.1 Flavobacterium sp.
ATGTATCTTTGAAATTATACTTTTTCAAATGACACAATCACAATTCCAGCAAGCAAGCACTTGGATTGATGCAGAAAATGCACAAGATCCTAACCAAGAAATAGTTCAATCCAAAACCTATCCAAAAGAACTCTTGTATTCAAATCGAATGTATGAAAAGCTTATGGATTTTCATCCAAATGCTTCCGAAGCCATACAATTCGCCTCTAAAGCCCAACACATTTGCCGTTGGAAAATGCCACGGGAATCCTATCCAATGGATCGTGTGGGTTATTTAAAATGGCGCGAGGATTTGAAAAAATTCCATGCTAAAACCACTGCCGAAATTTTAGAAAAAGCAGGATATTCCCAAGAGTTTACAGACCGAGTTTCTTTCCTTATTGAAAAAAAATTACTTAAAAAAGACAAAGAAACCCAGTTATTGGAAGATGTAATTTGTCTCGTATTTATGGAATACTATTTAGACCCTTTTGTTCAGAAACACGACAGGGAAAAACTCAAAAATATTATTCTTAAAACATGGAATAAAATGTCTGACAAAGGACACGAAGAAGCTTTAAAAATCAATTTTAGCGCTACAAATCTTCAATTGATTAAGGATGCACTTGGGTTGTAATATTGTTTAAAATGAAAAATAACAAGCTTACATCGGCATCAATTTCCTTTAAAAACTTAAAGAGACTTTATATTTTTGCCTTATTAACTATTGCAGTTACTGTTTTGCTGAGTCAATTGGTGATTCAATACAATATTTTTACCCAACTAAGCGATTCTAAAATTATTAATTATTCCGGAAAACAACGTTTTTTGAGTCAAAAATTAACCAAAGAGATTTTGGTATTAAATTTTGTAACCGAAACCAAGAATAATAAGGCAGAAATTAATAAAATTAATGAAATTACTCGACTTTGGATATTCAATCATTACGCTTTAGAAAAAGGGAATGATAGCCTTGGTTTTCCAAAAGAAAAAAGTAAAAAACTGACCGAATTATATCTTGATATCAAACCTAATTTCAATGCCATTACAAAGGCTTCTGCGCTTTTTTTGAAAAATAAAAATCTAGGAATCAATGAAAAAGAAAACCAGATTTTAGTTACTACCATTTTAAAAAATTCAGCTGTTTTTTTGGATAAGATGGATAGAATTGTTGGGCAATATGACATAGAAGCTCGCGAAAAAGTAACTTTACAAAGTAAAACCGAGTATTTTATTTTAGGTTTTACAATGTTGGTTTTGTTGTTAGAATTCATTTTTATTTTCAAACCCACCAATAAAAAAGTAGAAGAGTTGATCTCAAAACTTTTATCCTCTGAGAAAAAAGCACTTAAATTGGCACACGATACTGAAGTGATTAGTATAGCAAAAGAAAATTCAGTCAAAGAGTTAAAGTCGCTCAATTACGCCATGGAAAACACTCTCCTTTATTGCCGGGTTGCTCCCGATGGTTCTGTAATTCATATTGGAGAAAAATTCTCGAAATTACTACAATACAATCCCTTTCTTTCAGAAAAAACATTCTCACACATATTAACTCCAATAGAAAAGGAACAAGCTATAATAGATCGTATTTTTATTGAAAAGCAACGCACAGGATGGCAGGGAGAACTCAATATTACCAATAGTAATGGAGAATCCATTTGGCTTGATTTATCTATGGTTCCTGTAACCATCAAAAAGGAAGAATCCGAGTTGTTAATTATCTGTTTTGATATTACGGAACGAAAAAACGCGGAACAAGAGGTTGAGCGCTTAAATACAGATAATATAACCAACAAGATAAACCAGCAAAAAGTTATTTCAAGTAAAATTGTCGAAAATCAGGAAAACGAACAAAACAGAATTGCCAGAGAAATTCACGACGGAATAGGGCAAATGCTAACTGGATTGAAATTCAGTCTTGAAAGCATTAATCTTGATGATAAAGAGAAGTCTGCCCAAAAAATAGAATACCTCAAAAAATTGTCCCTGGATATTATTAAAGGAGTTCGAACCGCCACTTTTAACCTGATGCCACCCGAATTGAGCGACCATGGAATCATGTCTGCATTGTCAAAACTGGCACAAGAATTGTCAAAACTTACCGGAAAAAACATTGTTTTTTACAATAAGTCAAATTTTGATAAACGCTTGGATTCATTGGTTGAAATAAACATTTACAGACTGACTCAGGAAGCCATCAACAACGCCATAAAATATGCCGATTCCACACATATCATTGTGCAACTTTCCCATAGTAATAATATACTAGGCATCACCATTGATGACAACGGAAAAGGATTCGATATTAAACAAGTCGAAAAAAAGAGAAACAGCGAATCCGGAATGGGATTGCTTTTCATGAAAGAAAGAATCCAATACATTAACGGCAGGGTTTTTATCAATTCAATTCCAGATGAAGGAACCCGAATTACCTTCAATATTCCAATATGAGAAATGAAAAATCAGCAAAAAAGTCCCATTTTTTTAATTAGAATATAATAATTTCATTAAAATACGTATATTAGCTTTGTTTTTTACGTCTAAATACGTAATATACATTTTTAAATTAAGTAAGTTATGAGTACTACTATTCGAGTTGTTCTGGCAGATGATCATGTTTTTGTAAGAGATGGTATCAAATCATTATTAGAAAACGAGGTTAATATTGAAGTGGTTGGCGAAGCAATTGACGGTATCGAAGCACTTAAAGTAGTAGAAACAACAAAGCCTGATTTATTAATTTTAGACATTAGAATGCCTAATATGACTGGAATTGAAGTGGTTGAAAAATTACGAATTCAAAATAATCCTGTCAAAATTGTAATGTTATCAATGCATGAATCGGAAGAGTATGTTTTGAAATCTATCAAATCGGGCGCCGACGGCTACCTACTCAAAGGTTCCAGTAAAGAAGAATTTCTGAAAGCAGTTCATACTGTAGCTAATGGCGGAAAATACTTTAGTGGTGATATTTCCTCCATATTAATTGGTCAACTCAGTAATCCTATGCCTACAATGGAAACCAAAAAGGCCTCGGAGGAAGAACTATTAATTACCAAAAGAGAAAAAGAAATATTGACGCTTTTATTGGCTGGAAAAGGAAATAAAGAAATAGCTGAGGCATTAGACATTAGCAAAAGAACTGCGGAGGTTCACCGTTTTAATTTAATGAAAAAATTGAAGGTTAAGAATTTGATGGAACTCTCCCATAAAGCCACCGAATACGCCTTGATATAAGACATAATTTAATTTTTATTGGTTTTATCGGTCACAGAAATAGTTAAAAATATGCACTTTAGTGTATCTATCTTTTAGATTCTAAAAACTTTTACCGCAAATTACTTCGTCTGTTCGACCTTTGGTCTCAGGACGCAAATTATTTATCTTTACTGGATTAATAAATTTGCGGTTCAACAGGTTTTTTTTTTTTCAACCATGCAGACTTTCAGTCTGCTATAAACCAAACTATAGACTTCAAGTCTATGGTTTACTTCCCGATACAGAAATTGGCAAAAATATTCCCTAAAAGTTCATCATTTGTAACCTGACCGGTAATCATCCCAAAATGATACAAAGCTTCCTTAATGTCAATCGCCATCAAGTCGCTGGAGAGGTTGGTTTCCAGTCCAAATTTCACTTTCTGGATTTCGTCCAGGGCTTTGAGTAAAGAGTCGTAATGTCTGGTGTTGGTGACAATTGTTTCGTTATTGCGTAACGCTCCGGTATTGACAAAGGAGAGCAATTGGTTTTTGAGTTCCTCCACGCCAATGTTTGCTTTGGCAGAAATTTTTAAAAGTTTCAAGTTTCAAGTTTTTGATCAATGTTTTCAATTTCTTTTTCAGACAACAAATCAACTTTATTGATGATTTTTTAGGTGTTTAGCGTATTACTTGGATAATGTGTTTTTTTGAATAGATATTCTATTCAATAACCACAAAAAAAAAGCTGTCCGAAAATTACTTTCGGACAGCTTTAGTATAACATTTTCAATCAAACTATTTTTTAATAATAAGCTTGTTTGATTTGTTTTGATTTAAGTTTTTTACAAAGTAAAGTCCATCACTAAGGTTTTCTACATTGATTGCGTTAGCTGAATTCTTGATTACCTTAAATTCTTTAACAACTTGTCCTAATTGATTGGCAATATAAAAATCACCGTCTGTATCAGAATCAACATTAAAAACACCTTTACTAGGATTAGGATAGATAGCTATTTTTGATGTAGCCCCTTTTTGGGTAGTTTCAGCAAATCTGGTTGGTTGTGAAGAACCTGAAGTAACTGTAACTCCAGTAGACCAAGCCGAAGAACAAGTTCCAGGAACCATTACGGTATATATACCAGCAGTAGTCACTTTAATAGATCTAGAGGTTGCACCGGTTGACCATCTGTTTACTGTTGCTGATGACGATGTTAAAGTCACACTTCCTCCAGGATTTAAATTTGTAGATCCAATTACTGATATGGTAGGAGTTGTAAGTAATGCATTTACAACCACAGTTTTTCCTAATGAGCTTGATGATAAGCAACCTTCATTATTTGCTTTAACAGTATAAGATCCAGCATTAGTTACTGTAATAGATGGAGTGGTGGCTCCAGTTGACCATTTGCAATTAGCAACTGATGAGGTTAAAGTTACAGTACCTCCAGCACAAATAGTAGTAGATCTACTTGTTGTAATCGTTGGTCTAGCAGGTGGAGTGGCTACGGTTACGGTTATTCCTGGTGCACTTTCTTCAGAACTAATCGAAGTACAACCCAGACTAGTGGCAGTAACACTATAAGTACCCGCAGTAGACACGGTAATAGATTGTGTATTGGCGCCAGTTGACCATAAATTGCCTGTAGCTGACGATGAGGTTAAAGTTACACTTCCTCCTGTACATAATCCTGTTGGACCGCTTGTGGTAATAGTTGGTTTTTCTGGTAACGGATTTACAGTTACTTTTCTTACTGTTGACGGCAATGAATTACAAACACCATTGTTTACTGTTACTGTGTACAATCCAGATTCAGATACTGTGATCGTTTTTGAATTTGCCATATATAAAGTACCATCTTTTGACCAAGTATAAGTTGATAAAGGCGATGCTGAAGTTGTAGAAGTTAAAGTGACACTTCCTCCTTGACAGAAAGTAGCATTACCAGATGTAGTAATAGTTGGTGTGATAGCCAATGCATTTACGGTAATTGTGGTAGGGCTTTAACTAGCGGAGGTACAGCCGTCTTTTAAACCTTTAACTGTGTAGTTTCCGGAACTAGAAACTGTGATAGAATTCGTTGTTTGATTGTTACTCCATATGTAACTTGAATATGATGCAGCTGCATAATGAACATTTATGTTGGCAATTCTAGGTATATACTTTTCTCCAAACGGGTAATCTATTCCAATACCTTCTAGAATACTTATGTTACTATCTAAGGCATATACATTTCCAACACCAGTTCCATTTGTATAATTTAGGGTGCCTGAATTTGTTGAAGTTATGTAGAATGAGTATTTTTCTCCTGCTAGTATTGATACATTTACATCTAAGGGTACTGGTGTTGCGGAACCAAAAGGATTGGCAACAACTACTGCAGAGCCAACTAAAGTCCAACCAATTGTAGAACCTTCAAAACCAACAAATGTCCCAGGTCTATAGTATATAGCAATTGTAGTATTGCTTTGTGGATGAGCATCAAATTTAGTTATGGTAACTGCTTTTGTTGCTATAATTTCAAACATATTTCCTCTTTGGCCATTTCCACCAGCAAATGTTGTTGTAAGTGTTGAACTGTTTGGTGTTGCTGCTAAAGTAACACTGCTTCCCTCGCAGAATGTAGTTAAGCCTGATGTTGCGATTGTTGGTGGAGCTTGTAACGCAATTACTGTACCAGTAACAGGTAAATTTATAGTAGTTCTAGATGATCCCGAAAAAGACACATTGTCGGTGAGTGTTCCGGTTGCATCTGATTTTAATCTAATATAAATCTGTGTAATTGGAATTTGAGAACTACCATTTGTTGATATAACAACTGACGGACCATAATTCCCACTAGTTGTTTTCAACTCAAAACCTTCAGGAGCTGTAACAATAACATCACCTCCTGCTTGATTATCGCTTACTGCAAAAATTTGATCAGGAGAAGCAGTACCCGCACAGCTGGTAAAATTTGCTGTTCCTACAACTGTAATTTGTGCCCAAAATAATTGGGTTGTTAACATTAAAAATAATGTAAATAGATAATTTTTTTTCATTTTTTTTAGATTAAGGGTTTGTAAATATAAAAGTGATTTTTAAGTACTCACTTGTTAAATTTTTGCAAATACAGGTTTTAAAATTTAAATCA
>JBIKPM010000131.1:0-6282 GCA_044357435.1 Flavobacterium sp.
ATCAGTGTCATCGTGATTCAAGACGATAGTACGGATATGGTTGTAAAGGGGTTTTTGATATTCCTGCAAGAGTTTTTTAAACGCTTGGTTTTGCGTCTTGGGGTTTAATAATTCCTTGATGAATTCCTTTTCTTCTTGCAAAACTTTATTTATTTATCAATTTGGAATGGAATTTATCAAAAAAGTTTAATCTCGAAAAATAATATTAAAATTCAGAAGGGATTTCTTTTTCACTTTTAGTATCCGGAGTACTGTCTTTGATTACTTCAGGAATTACTGTCGATGGTTTGGCAGCTCCTTTTGGTTTTACAGGAATATAGATTTCAGTAATCCATTTAGAAGGGCTTTTTTCTTCTTTTTTGCTAATGACTAATACCTGTATATGAGAAAATGAGAAATCCTTTGTGAGATAGTTTGCTTTTATGAACTCTCTTGTTTTATTCAATGCGGCCTCGAGATGAACATAATCTCCGGTTAATGTTGTTTTTACCGCTTGAAATGCTTTTATTTTTTTCGACATGATATCACTACCTTCCACAATGAAAATCTCCTCTTTGATAGGAATACAAATCGATATTCTTGCCAATTCATTGTCGCTATCATACATATTATAAATTATAAATGGTTTTCCATTTATCGTAAGATTATTCTGTTTGCAAAAATTAGTGATTTTTGAAACAACTATTTCTGAGTTTTTAGGAATCTTCGAAATTTCACTGGTAAAGGTTTGTTCTAAATAGAAATTTTCGAGTTTGTTAGATAAACCATTTACTTTTATCGAATAAGTGTTTATTTCATAATCCAATTTTCGGTCTAAATTAATCAAGCTTTTTTCGAACATTGATCCAATTGATTTTTCTGCACCACCATTAAAAACAATCATAATTTTAGAAATAAAACCCATTTTCCCTGTCGCTTTCCAAGTTACTTTCGTTCCTCTTAAAGTATCCTTAAAACTCATGGAAACATCAGATGAATTGCCATTGAAATTCATTTTTTGAAAAATACTGTCGTTTTCTTTTATATATAGTGTTTTCAAATCTCCACTGCCTTCCTTTCCCTCCCAAGAACATAAACTGCCTATTCCTATTGTGTTTTTAGAACGGGTTATATTTATTAGAGAATCGTCTACTGCCCAAGAATTCCAATCTTCCCAATTTTTAGTTTCATTCACGTAACTGAATACCGCTGGTTTTGGAGAATTAATGACTTTACTTCTTTCCACGGTAAATTCTCCTTTTTGTGTTGCAACAAAAATGGATAATGCCACCAAGCTAAGCAATAGTAATAGAAATAAATATTTTAAAATTCTCATTGTGCTCCTTTGTTATTTTATGATGTAAAGTTAGAAATTTTATTAATACGGTAACCGCTACAAAGTTAAAATTAGTAATCTGGATTAATTTTAATTGATATGAATTTCAAATTGTCTTTTTTATCATTATAATTGGAATAAAATTAAACTAGGGAATACTTAAGCATGAATTTTGTTATAAATAATCCAAATAAATGTATATTTGTTAAATAAATATATTAAAAGAACAAAAATAATATCGCTTATGAAATTTATGAAAAATGCAGTTTTTTTTGTGACACTCTGGGCTTCTCTTGTTTGTAGCGGTCAAATAACAAAAACCAATACAGTAAAAACAGCCGAAAAAGCCCCTTTCGAATATGTTGTCGAACAATTTGTAGACATAAAAGTTTTACGTTATCAAATTCCGGGTTGGGAAAATCTAACCTTAAAAGAGCAGAAATTAGTATATTATCTTACCCAAGCCGGATATTCGGGTCGAGATATAGTTTGGGATCAGCATTATAAGCACAACTTGAAAATCAGAAAAGCGCTCGAAAATATGTATCAAAATTATAAGGGAGACAAAACAACCGAAGATTGGAAAAATTTTGAAATTTATCTAAAAAGGGTTTGGTTTGCCAATGGGATTCATCATCATTATTCGAATGATAAAATTAAGCCCGGTTTTTCAAAAGGCTATTTCACTACATTAATGAAAGATACAAAAACAAGCCTGTCTCCAACGATAGTCGATGTTATTTTTAATGATGCCGATGCTAAAAAAGTTAATCTTGATGAATCCAAAGGATTATTGGAAGGTTCAGCAATTAATTTTTATGACAAAGGAATTACAGCAAAAGAGGTTGGAGATTTTTATGCCAAGAAAACCAGTCCAGATCCAAGTAAACCCTATTCTTTCGGATTAAACTCTAAATTGGTTCGCAATGCCAAAGGTCAATTGGAAGAAAAAATATGGAAAAGCGGCGGTATGTATGGAGTGGCTATCGACAAAATCGTTTATTGGTTGGAAAAAGCCAAAAGTGTAGCCGAAAACAAAAAGCAAGGAGATGCTTTGGGATTACTCATTAGCTACTACAAAACGGGCAGTTTAAAAACTTGGGACGATTATAATATTGCTTGGTTACAGGCTACCGACGGGAATATTGACTATATCAACAGTTTTATAGAAGTCTATAACGATCCATTAGGATACAGGGGGTCGTATGAAAATATCGTGCAGATAAAAGATTTCGATATGTCGGCAAAAATGGAAGTCATTTCTAAAAATGCACAATGGTTTGAAGACAACTCCCCTTTGATTCCTGAACACAAGAAAAAAAATGTAGTGGGAGTATCTTATAAAACGGTTGTGGTTGCAGGTGAATCTGGGGACGCCTCTCCCGCCACACCAATAGGTGTAAATCTACCAAATGCGGATTGGATTCGCGCAGCACATGGTTCGAAATCAGTTTCTTTAGGGAATATTTTAGAATCGTATGCAAAGGCGGGAGGAAAAGGAAGATTACAAGAATTTGCCAACGATACCGAAGAAATTGCCTTAGCGACTAAATATGCAGAGTTAGGTGATAAAATGCACACGGCATTGCATGAAGTGATAGGGCATGCTTCCGGACAAATAAATCCAGGTGTGGGAACTCCGAAAGAAACCCTTAAAAGTTATGCTTCTACCCTTGAAGAAGGAAGAGCTGATTTGGTCGGACTATATTATGTATACAATCCAAAATTGCAAGAATTCGGATTGGTTGATGATTGGAAAAAACTAGGCATGGAGTCTTATGATAGCTACATTCGAAACGGATTGATGACACAGTTAATTCGTTTGGAATTAGGTGCCAATGTTGAAGAGGCTCACATGCGAAATCGTCAGTGGGTGAGTGCTTGGGTTTTCGAAAAAGGGAAAGCCGACAATGTAATTGAGAAAATAACCCGTGATGGAAAAACCTATTTCAATATCACGGATTATGACAAACTACATGATTTATTTGGGCAATTGTTACGTGAAGTGCAACGAATAAAATCAGAAGGAGATTATGAATCAGGAAAAGCTTTGGTCGAAAATTATGGGGTAAAAGTGGATCAAAAATTGCATGCTGAGGTATTAGGAAGAAACAAACAATTTTCTTCTGCGCCCTATAGCGGATTTGTAAATCCGGTATTGGCACCGAAATTAGATGCAAAAGGAAACATTATTTCTATTGAAGTAAAACAACCTAAGTCCTTTGCAGAGCAGATGTTGAAGTATTCTAAAAACTACGGCTATTTGCCGCTAGAAAACTAGAAATATGATTATTTTTAAAACGAAGATGCCTTAAGGGCATCTTTTTTTATTGAAGAAAAACTACCGTTTAAAAAATATCTTTATCAGAAAAAGCAGTCCAATAAAGATAAGGAAGGCAATTAATATTTTATAATTTCCTTTATAAAACAGGGTATGCAATTTGGCATCTTTTCTATAGGCGTAAATCATTGCAATAACAAAAGCAATAAAAAAACAGCCGGCAAATAATAATTGTCCTTGACTAAACATAGTTAAAAATATTTTGGACAAATTTAGGGTTTTGTTTAGGAAAAGTTGTTAATTAGTGACTTCATTTAATTAAATAAAATTATGCAAAAGCAAATCAATGCAGTCAAGGAATTTCATACAGCGTTTGTTATTGGTCACAGCGAAATCCCAAGAGCCGATTTAGGCGAAAGTAAAAACATACTTCGTTACAACTTGATGAAAGAAGAAAATGAGGAATACCTGGAGGCTGTCCAGAATAATGATTTAATTGAAATCGCAGATGCATTGGGCGATATGATGTATATTCTTTGCGGCACCATTATAGAACACGGTTTGCAGCATAAAATTGAAGAAGTTTTCGACGAAATTCAGCGTAGTAATATGAGTAAATTGGGCACGGACGGAAAGCCCATTTATCGCGAAGACGGAAAAGTGATGAAAGGCCCCAATTATTTTAAACCGGATTTTTCTAAAATATTGGGAGTAAAATAATAGAACTGACTACCGGTCTGCATGTTGCAGATGGCACTAAAAAAAGCAGTTTAAAATGATTAGATTCATTTTAAACTGCTTTTTTATATTGTCCTGCAACTAGCTTACTAAAAACTAAACCTTAACCGTCCAACCAAAGGTGTCTTCAGCTATTTTTTGTTGAATATTTGTCAATTTATCTTTCAGAAGCATTGCAAATGAATTCTCTATTTTGGGTAATTCATAATAAACATCTTTATACGAGAATCCAGCAATCGGGCTGATGACAGCAGCTGTTCCAGCTCCGAAAATCTCTTTCAAAGAACCGTTTTTTGCAGCTTCAACAAGTTCTGAAACTAAGACAGGTTTGACCTGCATGTCTATATTTTCTTTTTTAGCCATATCAATGAGACTTTTTCGAGTCACGCCATCAAGAATTCTTTCACTTGTGGGAGCTGTGTATAAAGTGTCATTTATTCTAAAAAATACATTCATGGTGCCCGCTTCTTCCAATTTGGTATGTGTGGCATCATCTGTCCAAATAATTTGTTGAAAACCGTCCTTGTTCGCCAAATTAGTTGGGTAAAATTGCGCAGCATAATTTCCCGCGGCTTTTGCGGCACCAATACCTCCATTTGCAGCTCTACTGAAATGCTCTGCGATGATTACTTTTACTTCGCCTGAATAATAGGATTTCGCAGGGGATAAAATAATCATGAATTTATAATCGTCTGACGGATTTGCAATTACTCCAGTTCCGGTAGCAATCATAAAGGGTCTGATATAAAGTGAATTTCCCTTCCCTTTTTTCACCCATTTCTTGTCTAATTGCAACAACTGATTCAAGCCTTCCATAAAAACATACTCAGGAACTTCAGGCATTGCCATTCTAATGGCAGAATTATTGAAACGTTTAAAGTTTTCGTCGGGTCTAAAAAGCCAAATATCATCTTGATTATCTTTATAAGCCTTCATCCCTTCAAAAATGGCTTGCCCATAATGAAACACTTTGGCTGAGGGATCCAATAAAAAAGGGGCATACGGTTTGATGATTGGTTTTTGCCACTCGCCATTCGTGTAATCGCACTCAAATAAATGATCAGTAAAAATAGCTCCAAAACTTAAATTATCAAAATCAACTTCATTTATTTTTGAAGTGGCAGCCTTAATTATTTCAATTTTGTTGGTTTGTGTTGCACTCATAATTAATTATTATGTATTTAATATATTTTATATAGTAAGACTGAGCTTAAAACGCTGCAATCGTATTTGCAATTTATCTTTTGCAAAATTAAATAAAAAACGTTGAAATACTTGCCAAAAAGACATTATTTACAGCATTTGAATGCATTTTGTTTATTCAAAAAAATTATTGAAAAAAGTAACTACAATTTTATGGAATATATAAAAAAATCGGATTATGATGGGCAAATAGATTTGTTTTTAATTAAATTTGGGCAATACATTCTATCACAAATCCAGAAAACACCAGAAATAAATTTTGAAAAGAGAAATTATACAAACTTATGACGGTTCTACAACTATCCATATCGAAGAATGGGATGAATGCTATCATTCTAAATTTGGTGCCATTCAAGAAGCCCAACATGTTTTTATAAAAAATGGACTTTCCTTATTCGAAAACAAAACCGTCTCCATTTTAGAAATCGGATTTGGAACAGGATTGAATGCTTTTATCACTTTTTTGGAATCACAAAGACTAAATCAAACTATTGATTATGTTGGGGTGGAAGCCTATCCGGTTTCACCGGAAGAAGTACTGTTGATGAATTATGTATCGGCATTGAAAGCTGAAAATGAAAGTGCCATTTTCGAGGAGATGCATGAATGTCACTGGGAAGAACAATTTATTTTAAGAAATGATTTTTTGTTCACCAAAAGGAATCAATTTTTTCAAGACATTGATGATTTAGAAAAATTTGATTTGATTTATTTTGATGCCTTTGGCTACAGGGTTCAACCCGAA
>JBIKPM010000010.1:0-17954 GCA_044357435.1 Flavobacterium sp.
TGACAATCCATAGGCTTGAGAAGCACCACGAACTGAGGGGATATTTTCTTCGGCAATCATCAAGTAGGGACTAGTCAAACCTAGCATTTTGATTTGCTTCGTTCCGGTTAATGCATCCGAAAAATTGACGTCGATAGAAGGGTTAGTTTCAAAGCTTTCTGCCAAATTGCAACATGCGGCTTTGAGCAATTCCTTGCTCGTTAATAGGGTTGTATTTGTAGTAATCCTAGAGGATTTTTGCAGCCCTTTATTTCTAGATATTACTTTTACTTCTTGTAAGGTGTCCTGTGAATAGGAATTAAAAGCACACAACAAGAACAATAAAAGTATTGAAAATTGTTTTTTCATGAGTTTAATTTTAATGTTATAAAAATTATCAAACCAACGAGGTTCGACTTTAATAAAACATTAAAATCAGGCGTAGAAAAGGAATTGATGGTATAATTTGAAAAGTGGTGGTGCATTCGCATCACAATAATAACAAGCAATACGGTCACCTTCAAATTTTGAAACTTTAGAAAAAATAATTGGGTTCCATTCATCAACCAAAAAAACAAAATCAGGAATAAAGGAAATTGAATCTAAGATTGTATTTTCTGATTTTTTTTGAAAATGAACTACTTTGTCCTTACAACAACTATCCTTTTTTTGAACATTGGATGTCACTTTCGGGCCGCAGCAATTATCTTTAACCGAATTAGGGAATTTCGTATTTTTCCAATAAATCGGTTTGACCGAGGCTACCTCTCCCCCACAGTAATGCACATCAACAGCAAACCCTATATTGGAAACCAATAGGAAAAAAGCAAGAGTAATACTGATGTGTTTTTTAAATTTCATAATACAAAATTAGGGATTTAACTACCTACTCGCACCAAATTTATGTTAAAAATTAAATCAAATTACTACAAATCAAACTCTTGTCCCATCAAAGGAATGGCGCAATCAAACCCATATCTTTCAATGATTTTCATTTGAAGTTCGTCAGCCGGCTGATTTTCGCCATGTACTAAAAAAACTTTTGTAGGCGTATTTTCTAACGCAGAAAGCCAATTGATCAAATCTTTCTGATCTCCATGGGCAGACAACCCTTCTATTTCAAGTATATTTGCTTTGACTGAATAGTTTTTTCCATATATTTTTACTTCTTTATCGCCCTCTAGCAATTTCCTCCCTAGGGTTCCTTCGGCTTGGTAGCCAATAATAATTACGGTGGTTTCAGGCAACTCAATATAGTGTTCGAGATAACTCAAAACCCTACCCCCTGTAAGCATTCCGCTAGCGGCAATGACCACCTTGGGTTGCTTGTCATAAATGGCTTGAATCGTTTCTTGATAATCGGAAACCATCGAAAACATTTTGCACATCTGTATATAATGCTGCTCTGGCAATTTATGCCAATTTCTATTATTGGCAAAAATTTCCAAGGCACTAATCCCCATTGGCGTATCAATTATATAAGGAATGTTGGGGATTTTCTCTTCTTCTTTGAGTTGCCATAACAAATACATCACGGTTTGAGCGCGCTCTACGGCAAAACTGGGAATGATAATAGTCCCTCCTTTTTGAACCGTATTGTTAATATACATTTCGAGTTCCGCTTTGGAATCTGTATTAGGATGAAGCCGATTTCCATAGGTGCTTTCCAGAAAAACATAATCAGCTTTTTTAGGTTTGGTTGGCGGATACATCAACACATCATTATCCCGACCGATGTCTCCCGAAAAAACTAGGGTTTTATTTTCAAGATTTAATTCAATGCTACAGGCGCCTATGATGTGCCCGGCATTGGTAAAAACAGCGGAAATTTCAGCATCTAGTGAAATTTGCTCATTAGGTTTAACCACTCTAAAAAGCGGGAAAACTTGTTCAGCTTGTTTAACAGTATATAATGGTTCGGCGATTTTGTGCTTAGAATATTTTTCCCTATTAGCCCTATTGGCTTCTTCTTCTTGGATTTTAGCACTGTCTAATAGTATCAATTTAGCAACATCCTTAGTTGGACTGGTACAATAAATTTTTCCTTCGAAACCTTGGTTGACTAATCTGGGCAACCAGCCACAATGATCTAAATGTCCGTGGGTAAGCAATACAAAATCGATGCTAGAGGGCAAAATGGGCAGTGATTCCCAATTGAGTTCCCTTAGGGGTTTTATACCTTGAAATTGTCCGCAATCAACTAGAATTCTAACACCGTTACTTTCGACTAATGTTTTAGAACCTGTCACAGTTCCAGTACCGCCAATGAATTTAACTTTCATGATTGCTGTATTTAAAATTTAAAAAACCATAATTCTATAGATACCTGCACAATTCTGAGGCTTCTTTCAAAACGTTTTTTATTCTATTAGAACTCAATCCGATTTTTTCTAAAGATTCCGAATTGTTTATGAGCTCTTTCACCAAAATTACATCCAAAAAAAGCAATTTGTCTTTTTCGGCAAGCGACAAGGTGGTCAAACAAGTTATTGGGTAGAGGTAATTTGTATCGTTTTTGGTTTTTAAATTATCATTTTCTGGATAATTCCAACTCAACAAACTTAGTTTAGAACATTTTGCAAAAGCGATGGCATCGGCGGTAAACCGGTTATTGGTAACAATCCAACACTTCGAAATAGTATCATTTCGGGTAAAAATGGTATGTCGATTATCTTTCAAATCATTAAATCGAGATAAAATATACATGGGAACCTTGACGTCCGAGTTGGCATCTTTTCCCATGTGAAATTTGCATTCGATCATGGCAAAGGCATTGTCCTTTTTTACCAATATGTCTATTTCATGTGATACGCATTTACCTTGCAAAATAAAATTAGTTACCGCTTGATAATTTTCAGAAGAGAAAAGTCGGGCTATATATTTTTCGAAGAAAAAACCTGCTGGACCCAATAATCTGATGGCTTCTTTTAAATTATATCGAGCAGCATTGGAGTTAGAGGCTTTCTTCAACAATCCGAATGCCATTTTGTAGATTTGCTTAGTAGAAATACCTTCGTAAATTTCCTTTTCAATAGCATCTAAAATAGTTTTAACAACCGTTTGGCTTGCGCCTGATTTCATAAGTGATTGTTCGAGTTTTAATGGATTATAGTCAACAATGTTTCCAGAATGTTTTACTATTTTCATTAGTGCGTGATTTAATAGTTATTAAATCAAAGTGACTGCTAAAGGTACGAAAAAAAGATTAGTCGTTTTGCTTTTGATAGTAAAATGCCGGAAGAAATAGTAATAAAAAAATGGGCTGAATCAAAAATCGACGAACATAAAATAAGGTCATTTTATTAGGATCGTCATAAAAATATAATAAAGAATAAAGAAAAAGTATTAGTACTATAAAAAAAACTGAATACAAAAAAATAGAAAATTTAATTGCAGATAAATCCCTGAACAAAATGTAAATAATACCTAAAGACAAAATCGCATTTAAGGAATACCGAAAAACCAATCCAAAAAAAAGCTTCATGCCCTCTATTTCTGGTAAGGGTAAATTAAAATAATCTGTTTTAAAATAATTTAAAAATGGATCATAAAACAATATATCTTCATAAGCTCTTATTAAAACTAATAAAAGTATAAAGGGAATTGTCACAGCAATTCTTAGTTTATGATTTACTATTTGTTGAGTTAGCATATAAAGAAAATTTACGAATCCAAACTATCCATAACATAAAAACCGCACCATAAATAAATAACGGGAAAAAAACTCGATGCAAAATAGGTTCTCTTTCTGGAAAATAATACAATAAAACACATAAAATTGCTATACGTAACATGTTCAAAACATGTAAAAGTAAACTTCCTCCAATTACATATAAAACTGTAGTTTTGAGTTTACCTGAAAAAGCAATGACAAAAGAAACAAATAAAATAATAATACTTATACCATTGCAACCCTCTATTATTCTGGCAATAAATATATTTTTATAAAAAAATTTAATACTAGTTTCCATTGAGTCCGGAATAATGCCCGCATCATAATCAAAATAAAGCAAAATATCTTTTGTTTGTTTTGCCACCAGTCGGGTAATACCATCAATTTCAAATTTATCAGAATCAAATTTATCAAGATAGCTTTCATACACAATTGTAAAAAGCAAATAGCTTAACAAAAACTTTCCTAAAAACAATAAAAATGGTTTATATTGAACTAAATACTTTTTCAAAATTTGATTTTTAATGGGGATCAAGGGTTGTAAAGAAAGAAATATCTCGCAAATAATTAGTTTAACAAGCTGAAAATTAGTATTTTATAGTATGTCTAACGAACATTTAAATATATGATTAATCATCATAAAAACCCTAAAATTAATAAAAATCTACTCAATAATCTATGACAGGTTTGAAAAAAATTTAAAATATACTTGCGAACGTTTTAGCAACAACGACAAGCAAGATTTAACAGACCCAGAAATTATGACCATTTATCAATTTGCAGTTCAAGAAGAACAACGCTATAGGATCAAACAAATTCACAAATATACTTGTGATTATTTGCTTGATTTTGTCTGCGAACATGAAAAAAAGATTTTATTGAATTCACATACTTTAAATTTCAAATTCAATGAATCCAAAATAAGTTTGAGTTTAGTTACGGAATTTTCAGAGTAAATCAAACCATTTTTATATACTTTGAATTCATTGTTTTGAGCATTCAAATTGATGCAAAACAAGATCATAATAACAAAAATCTTTTTCATATTGTCTTTTTTATAGATTACTCAATACTCTCAATCAAATACTTCGTCCCATTAATCTCAAACGAAAAACACATTTCATTTCCAATCAGTTTATTTCCCAAAGGAGATTGCGGAGAAAGTGCAATAATAGTAATCCCTTCAACAGCAATTTTAGGAAGTGCTGCACTTAAATAAAGGTAAATCCCATTGGCTTTGACCAAACTTCCCACAATAATAGTTTTGGCAATGGTGGACGAATCGATTTTGTCTAAAACAGCTTTTTGAGCCAAAACTTCTTTCAATTTATGATTGAGTTTTTCCTGCTCGATGTGCATCATTGACAATGCCGTTTCGTGTTTATCTCCCGCAGAACCTTTGGCATCGTTTTTTGAATCTTCGGTCAAAGCCACAATCATATCCCTGAAAACATCAATTCTGTCTTGGACTAATTGTAAATAATGCTGGTGTATTTTTTGTTTGAAAGTCATAAGGTTTTGCCGCGAAGGCGCTAAGTCACAAAGTTTTTTAATAAAAAAGTGATGGTTATTTTTGTGTTTGGTCTCTCTCCCTTTCGGGGAGGGCTGGGGTGGGGATTTAAAAATCAAATTTATAATTCACCCCTAAAACCACCTGAAGTCCTTGAACTGGATAATTGAGCCATTTTTGATAGTTTTGGTTCGTGATGTTATTGGCTCTTAAAAAAGCGGTTAATTTTTCACTGTATTTGAAACCAACATGCGCATTGACATCAAAATAACTATCCAAAGTATTGGTGAAATTTGGATCCGGTTCGGTCAATGATGTTAAATAAAATTGCTGGTCTTTGCGTTCGCCCACATAAAAAATATTGATTCCTGAATACCACTTTTCGGTAATTTCGAAATCTATTTTCGAGTCTAATTTTATGGTTGGTAAATTCCATGCTTCTTTTTGAATGTCATTCGAATAACTGTTGAAAGTACCATTGATTCCTAAAGATACCTTTTCAGAAATAGTAGCTTTCAATTCCCCATAAAAACTCAGTGTTTTCATATCGTCGTAAACCACTTCAAAAGAATTTCCTAAAGTATAGCCTTCTTTCATCGTAGTGTCGGCATACTCATTACTTTTAAACAAGGCTTTATTTCTTTCGCTCACATAAGAACCACGAATATTGTAGCTCACATCGCTGGTCAGTTTCCCTTTCAATCCGGCAAAAAGATCATATTGTTTGTCGGTTGGGGAAATGGTCAATCTTGGAGAAACAAAGGGATTATCATTTACAAAATCCGAATAGGTATTTTGTTCCAAATTTCCTTCGGCACCAGCGTAAAACAGCATCAAATTATCAACAACATTGAATGAAGCGTTGATTTTTGGATAAATTAAAAGTTGATTATTATTGTTTTTCGTATCCAAACTATAATACAAACCAACTCCAATATTTACTGTCCAACCTTGCTCACTCAACTCAAAAGTAGGGACAATCCCCAAATTGGTATAACCATATTGTATTGAGTTTGTATTCCAATAATTTCCTTTAAAACTTCCTCCCAGATAATCAACAATCGCATTTGTTTTGATAATCTTATCATTGATATTTAATTCAAAAGAGGGCTTCACATAAAACCTATTTTCCGAAGAACCAAAAGCATCCGAAAAATGATTGAATTTTAATCTTGCCTCTTTAAAAACACTTTCATTAAAAGTTACTTTACTGCCAATATATACGTTATTATACCTTTGTTGTTCACTTGTGCTACTTAGCAAAGCCGTTCTTTCTTCAGGAAGCCACAAACTGCCGAAACCAGCGGGCAAAACGTACCAATTATAAATTTGATTTTGATACCCCAAATCTAACTTCCAAGACAATGCTTTTTGTTGGGAACCATAAGTCAAATCTATAGAAGTATCATAATACTTGTCCGATAATTCAATATTTCTAATTCCTCCCTGAGAGGAAAGATGACGAATCATTCCGCTTACATAATCAGTTGTATTGAGGTCTTGATTGACAAATAATTCAGCGTTCAAAACACCATAATTTCCACCTCCAAAAGTCGCATAATTTTTAAACAAATGTGCTTGTTCTTCTTTTTCGACACCTTCGGCTTTTCCTTTAGAAGGTGTAAAAGTCGAAGCTACAGGAAAGGAAAAAATAGTGTATTTTATGGATTCTTTTTTGGTATTTCCTTCCTCTTCAAGAGCCGGAGTTTCCTTTGCCTTAAAGGCATCAGAAATTGTCGGCGTGTACGGTTTTACAACGTTTACCACCTCTGTGCCGATGTTTTCTTCCTTTTTTTGAGCGAAGGAAAATTGGAAAGTTAGGAATAAGGCAACAGCAATTATATTTTTGAAATTGATTTTCATAATTATATTTTTTTGGACACCGATAAACACGGATTTTAACGGATTTTTTTATTTAATTTGTGATTGATGAATTCGTTTTAGATTCTTCGCTCTTGATAATGTCCAATTCCGTTTGTGCTTCCGAGACTACATCCGGAAAATCGGTGAAATTTTTTATTACATTGTCCAAAATATAAGTCGCTTGAAAACTGTCTTTCAATCCATAAAAATTCTTCGCCATCAGGATTAATCCTTTGGCTCCAAAATATTTATAACTGGAATAATTCTTGGCCAATTTTTGAACTGCCGTGTTTGACGCTTCAAACTTTTCATCTTTATTTTTGAAATAAGCATCATAATATAAGGCTTCGGCAGCCAATTCCCCTTTGGCAATGATTTGTAATTTGGCATAAGCGGAACGAGCTTTGGCTTCATCACCGGTTTGAATTGCCGCACGAGCAATTATGATTTGCGCATCACTTTTTACGTTATCGTCTGTTTTGGGGTTTCCCAAAACTTTATCCGCGTAAATAACCGAATTGTCATAATCCTTTTTATCGTAATAACAGCGCATCAAATTAGACTGGGAAAAGGTTTTGTTTTGTGGAAAATCGGCTTCGTTTTCCAAACGCGACAACACTGGAATCGCTTTATCATAGTTGTTGCTTTTCAAGAAGATTTGGGCTAATCTTGACAAAGACTGTTCCGTAAATTCACTTCGAGATTGTTCAATAACGTATTCATAATTAGGAATGGATTTACTTTCTTGCGCATCCGAAAAATAGGACTGAGCCAAGTAGAAATTAGCTTTTAAGGAGTGAATTCCGTTTGGAAATTTAGTGACATAACCACTAAATCCAGAAATGGCTTGTTTGATATTATTTTGCAAATATTGCTTTTCGGCGGCTTCATAAGTGTCATTATCCAACTCCACATCGGTTACGACCACAAAATCCAAGGTGCGAACCCAAGTCGCATATTCATCCACTTTGCCATTGTCCACATAAATCAATCGTGCAGTGGAAACCGCTTCAAGTGCTTCCGGTGTTTTAGGAAAATCAGCCACGACTTTCTTGAATTTTGTTAAGGCTTGTTCGTCTTTATCTGAATTGTAATAAATCAATCCTTGACGCAAAATCGCCCTTGAAGTATAAGAACCTTTCTTGAATTCAGTGTTTAAAAGGTCATACGCTTTTATGGCAAGGTCTTGTTTATTCTCGGCAACATAGGTATTCCCTAATTCGAACAAGGCATCATCATGATATTCCGATTTAGGATACAATTGCAAGAAAGCATTGAGTTCTTGAATTTTTTGGTCGTTTTTAGACACAAAACCATAGCAAATAGCTTTTTGGAAATACGCATAATCCGCATCCATACTTTTTAGTTCGACTACCTTATTATAGGCTTCCAAAGCCGCCGTATATTTTGAAGTTACGAATCGGCAATCGCCCAAACGCAAGTAGGAATCATTCAAACGAAACTTGTCATCCTTGACTTTTTCAATCTGATTTTCGAAATAATTTCCTGCTTGCTCATATTCCTTCAACTTAAAATACGAATAAGCAATATTGTAATTGCTGTTTTTATATTCCTGTGTTTCCTTGGCTCCAGACAAACCAATAAATTGCTTATAACTCAACAATGCATTTTTAAAATCGTCCAAAACATATTCGGTTTCCCCTTTCCAGAATGTTGCTCTGGCTGTAAAAGTGGCCTCTCTTTGCTCTTCGATGGATTTCTCGAATAGTGTCGCCGCTTCCTGATACTTTCCATCGGTGTACAATTCCAATCCACGATAAAAAGCAACTTTTTGATAGGCCAATTTGTTTTCAGGCGATTTATTCTTTTCCAAAAAAACCAAGGCTTCCTTGTAGTTTTTGGAAGAAATATAGGAATCTATCAACAGCTTTTCAATCTCCAATTTATTGGCATTATTTGGATATTTCTTTAAAAAACCTATTAAAACAGATGGAACGCTTTGATAGGAATTCCCAATTTCATAACTTAATTTAGCATAATTCAAACTGGCATCTTCTTGAATGGTAGTGTCAAATTCCATTTCGGAAGCGTTTTTGAAGGCATTCAAGGCTTGTTGCTTTTTGTCTAAATTGAGGTAGCTTTCACCCAAATGATAATAGGCATTTTGTGCCATGAAATCTTTTCCGGCAATGATTTTATTGAATTGGGAAATGGCTTTTTCGTAATCCTTTTGCATATAATAAGCGTATCCCAATTGGTAGAAATCGGTGTTGTTCCATTTTCCTTTTTTCCCTTTATAAAGAGACAAATACGGAATGGATGTGTCGTATTTTTTCAAATTAAAATAGCTTTCACCAATAATTTTATTCAATTCCGATTTTTCTAAAGCATTGGATTTATCCATCGCTTTCTCGCCTAAATCAATGGCTTTTTCAAAATTACCCAGCTTAAAGTTCATATCAGCTTGGTAATATGACAATTTTTCCTTGTATTTTTCTTCACCGGAAACTTGGTCAAAATATTTGGAGGCTTGCTCATAATCGTTGCCTTCATATGCCATAAAACCTAGGTAATACTTGGCTTGCGAACCATACACTTCTGAATTAACCACTTCATTCAAATATTTTTTGGCCTCCTTTTTATTTTTTGAACTATAAAAACTGTAGCCTTTTTGGAAATTGAACTTGTCCCTATCGCTGCTACTCAAATTGTTTTCATCTACTTTTTCAAACCATTTTAATGCTTGGGAAAAATCTTCTTGATTGAAATAATAATATGCCGCTTCTATACAAGCCTGATTTTGCTTTATACTAGTGGGGTAATCCGAAATGAAACGTTCCATTAACACACCCGCATCAGCTTGGTTTGTTTTTATAGCGCAACTGGCAACATAATAAGAACAGTCCGACAGCAGTTCTTCATTGGTAGTAACCGATTTTACTTTTTCAAAAATAATTTGGGACGATGTGTATTGAGCATCGTTAAACAGAGCAAGGGCTTTGTCGAAATCTTTTGAATCATGTGTATAAATTGTCGATTTCTGGGCAACGACAGATGTGACCTGAAAAAAAATTAGCACTAATAAAAGCCAAGAAAGTTTACGCATTGTGGTTTTTGTTTAATAATTCAAATGTATCATATTCCGAAGGCTATAACGAGGTGTTATTTGTTTTTATTATGAACATCTTTTTAAACAATTTGGAAACGGAATCTGGAATATTCTTTCGAAAATACTTCTTCAGGTATGAACTTTTTAGAAATTCTCCTATATTGAATAAAATTTATTTTGAATGCAAGCGTTATCTTGCTACTTTTACACAATAAACAAAATTTACTATGTCACAACCGGTACTTTATTTAAAAAATGTAACTATTGCTCAAGAAGGGAAAATCATTTTGTCTAATGTAAATCTTGAAGTAAATCATGGTGAATTCATTTATATCATCGGGAAAACTGGTTCGGGAAAAAGTAGTTTCATGAAGGCACTTTATGCTGATTTGCCTTTAGCTGAAGGTGAAGGCAGAATTGTAGATTTTGATTTGGTTACCTTAAAAGAAATTGAGATTCCGTATTTAAGAAGAAAAATAGGTTTTGTCTTTCAAGATTTCAAATTACTGCCGGATCGTACTGTAAAAGACAATTTATTATTTGTCTTGAAAGCGACGGGGTGGAAAGACAATGCTAAAATACAAAACAAAATTGATGAAGTTTTGGACAAAGTGGGAATGAAAGCATATGCAGACAAAATGCCACATCAACTTTCTGGTGGTGAGCAACAAAGAGTTGCCATTGCACGTGCTTTACTCAACAATCCTGAATTCATTCTTGCTGATGAACCAACAGGAAATCTTGACCCCCAAACAAGCATAGAAGTGCTTGAGGTTTTGAGAAAAATTAACCTTACTGGAAAAACCGTTATTATGGCCACACACGACTATGCATTGTTGATGAAATTCCCTTCAAAAACATTGAAATGTGAAGACGCCAAACTTTTTGAGGTAGTTCAAAAAATGGTGTAATGTTATACATGTCTTTAAACAATTTCCGCAAACTTTATCTAATCCATTTTCATTGAAACAGGATATAATAGTTATTTCTGGTGTTAATATGGTCGAAGGCGGCATTTTTACCATACTGGACAATTGTTTGCAAAAAATATCGGGTTATTCAGAAAACAAAGGGATAAAAGTAATTGCTTTAGTTAATGATAAATCAGAATTCAATTATCCTAATATTGAATATATTGAATTTCCTAAAGCTAAGAAATTTTGGTTTCTGCGTTTGTACTATGAATATTTCTATTTCAAAAAACTTTCCAATACAATAAAACCTGATGTTTGGTTATCCTTACATGATGTTAGTCCAAATGTAGTTTGTAAAAAACGTTTTGTTTATTGTCATCATCCTACAATTTTTTATAAATCGACAGTTAAAGACTGGAAATTTGATTATAAAATTGGTGTTTTTTCCCTTCTTTATAAGTATTTGTACCAAATAAACATCAAAAAAAACGACGCTGTTTTTGTACAGCAAAATTGGATAAAAAAAGAATTTGAATCACTTTTCAACATTCAAAAAGTGATTGTGTGTAAACCTGAATATGTTGAAAAAATAACTTCCGAAAAAATAGCATTGGAAGAGGATAAAGTTCATTTTTTATACCCAAGTTTCCCTAGGACTTTTAAAAATTTCGAAATCATTTTTGAAGCCATTCAACTGTTGGACACATCCATTAGAAACAAGGCAAGATTTCATTTTACCACAATAAAAAACAATCCAAATAAATTTGCCACCCATTTATACCAAAAATACAATAATCTGGAAGAAGTTGTTTTTTGGGATAAAATTGACCGAAAAGAATTATTGAAGCTTTACAATTCTATCGATTGCTTGTTATTCCCTTCTAAATTAGAAACTTGGGGATTGCCAATAACAGAAGCTAAAGGATTCGGAAAACCTGTTTTATTAGCCAATCTTCCTTATGCGAAAGAAACAATTGGAAATTATGATAAAGTTTCGTTTTTTGATATTGATAACCCTCAAGAATTGGCTGACCTCATTAATAAATTTGTAAATAAAACTATTCAATATCAAGGAAATAAATATATATTTGATAAAAATGACCAATTGAATGATTGGAATTCAATTTTTGATTTTATGTTAAAAAACTAGCCAATGCCTTTTTTTTCAGTTATTGTACCGCTTTATAACAAAGAAAACTACGTTGAAAACACCCTGAAAAGTATTCTCAATCAAACTTTTACGGATTATGAAGTGCTACTAATAAATGACTGTTCAACAGATGCAAGTATAGAAAAAATAACCCCTTTCCTTTCAGAAAAAATTATTTTAATTCACCACAATAAAAACAAAGGGCTTTCAGCTACTCGAAATACAGGGATAAAAAACGCTAAATCTGATTATATCGTTTTTTTGGATGCCGATGATTTGTGGAAACCAAGCTTTTTAGAAACTATAAAATTACTGATTAATAATTTTGAAGACGCTCGAATTTATGCTACAAACTATGAAGAACTATATAAAGATAAAACTATAAAACCTCTAAATGGTTCTGAAAATTTATTTGAAAATTTTTCAGGATATGTTGACTTTTTTAAAACCAATTTAAAACAAGGGATTTACAACCACGGAAGTGTATGTTTCCAAAAAAGTGTTTTTGAAAAAGCTGGTTTCTATGATGAAAGTATTGATTTTGCAGAAGATCTTGATTTTAATATTCGGGCTAATTATTATTTTAAGTTAGCGTATTCAAATTCAATTCAAATGAGCTATTTAATGCAAACCGAGAACCAATTAACCACAAGTTCAATACTCAATAAAAGACTCCCCGATTTTGATAAATATGAAGAATTAACTATAGACAATATTTCACTTAAAAAATATTTAGATTTTGAACGTTATGTCTTATCAAAACACACAAAAATGGATGGGGATATTGCTTTATCCAAAAAAATAAGCAGCTCAATTGATTTAAAAAACTTGAATTGGAAACAAAACTTACTTTTAAAATCACCTAGTGGTTTGTTGCACATCATCTATAAAACAAAACTATTTTTAGTTAGAAATGGATTGAAATTCACCAGCTATTAATTTTAAGTTATTTTAAATAGCTTAAAAAATCATCGTACTCCCTGATATAATCCTCTTCATTAAAAACTTCGGATGCCAAAACCAAACAAACGGCCCCTGAAGAAAAATTTTCTAATTCTCGCCAAATATTATTATTGATTAGAAGTCCTTTGTCGGGTTTGTTTAAGGTAATTTTATTAGACGTTTTTCCGTCTTTTAATACCACATCAAAGCTCCCCGAAAGTGCAATTAATATTTGGTTCAAGTTTTTATGGGCATGACCGCCTCTTTGAGCAGAACTCGGCACATCATATAAATAATAAACTCGCTTAATCTCAAAGGGAATCACATTTTTTTCAATTACGGCAATATTTCCTTCAGGATTTTCAATCTTAGGTATGTCAATAGTTTCTATGTTCATTTTATTTAATTTTCATTAATTCTAACCATTGATTCCCTATTTTTTCGATTGAAAACCTTTGCACACTTGATTTGGCATTTTGCTTACAATGTAAATATAATTCTTTATTATAAACCATATGATTCATAGCTTTTGCCAATTCATCGAAATTTTGATTTTCGACCAAAATTCCGTTTTCATTATTGATAATGATTTCACTTGGACCAGAGGGACAATCAAATGAAATAACTGGAGTACTACAAGCTAAAGATTCAATTAACACCATTGGAAACCCCTCATGCTTACTTGAAAGCACTGTATAGAGAGCCTGTCTAAAATATACAAATGGATTGTTCACTTTGCCTTTAAAATAAATTTTATCTTCCAAATTCAAAATTTTAACTAATGCTATTAATTCTTGTTTTAATATTCCATCCCCCAAAATAACCAATCGAATATCTTTCATAGGTAATTCTGATTTAGCATAAAATTCAATCAATTTATCAAATTGCTTAACATCATCTTGCATTCTTCCAACAGCGAGAATGTATTTAAAGTCAAATTTTAAATCTTCACTTGAAGCTTTTTCAATAAATTTAATATCAATTGGATTGTAAATAGTTTCAACATTCGAATAATTAAAATTTGAACATATTTTATTTTTAATCCCTTCTGAAACAGAAATAATTTTATAACAATTGGAGTAAATCCAATTAGCCAAAATTTTGTTTATTGGAAAATACAAATCAGTCATATAACTATGAATAGTAACAATTAAAGGTGCTCTATAAATATATCTAGCAATGAAAAATTCTTGTATTTGAAATCGTTTCACCCTAAAATCAATAATATAATCAAATGAATTTGTGGCAAAATAATTTCTTAAAACTCTAAATCGCTTAATCCTATTGAAAAATCCATTCGAATCGTCCTTTAACTTCCCTAAATTTAGAACTTCACCCGAAAATTCATATTCAATTTTATCAACGACAACAACATGATACACTTTACAATTATTATTTTCAAAAAAAACAGACAATAAAGCCGCACAACGTTCTGCACCACCAGTCGCTAGTTGGTCGGAAACGATACAGATTTTATATTTATTAATTTGTTTAGACACGGGTATTTGTTTATTTTTATCCAAATATAAAAAAATAATGCAAGAAGACATTTGGGTTACAGTAATTTGCTCCTGTTATAATCATTCCAGTTTTGTAGCAGAAAGTTTAAAATCTGTTCTAAATCAATCCCATAAAAACATTCAACTTATTGTTGTAGATGATTTTAGTAGTGATAATTCAGTTGAAGTAATTAAAAATTTCATCGAAGATTTCCCTCAAATAATTTTCATAAAAAACACAAATAATCTTGGAGTAACAAAGTCTTTTAACAATGTCATGAAATTTGCGAAAGGTGAATTTATAATTGATCTGGCTGCAGATGATATATTGTTAGCTAATTGTGTCCAAACTCAACTCGAGGCTTTTAACACAAGTAAACTTAAAAACCTTGCCATTGTATACGGCAATGCCGAGTTCATCTCCGAAAAAGGAACTCACATTTCCTATTATTTTGATGTTGATTTTAATTTTAAAACAATAAATAAAAGACCTTTTGGTGATTTGTATGCTGAAGTCATTAGCTATAAAACAGTAATTTGTAGTGTTACGGCTATGGTAAAAAAATCAGTTTTTGATGCCCTAAATGGATATGATGAAAACTTAACTTATGAAGACTTTGATTTTTGGATACGTGTTTCAAGAATATACAATATTGATTTTATTGATACTGTTTTAGTCCAAAAAAGAATAGTTCCAAATTCTTTACATTCCAATTTTATTAAGCAAAACAATAAACATGGATATTCCACTAACTTAATTTTAAAAAAAGCTTTTTCGCTCAACAAAAGCAAAAAAGAACATCGAATCCTTCTGAAAAGAATTAATCTTGAAATTAAAATTGCATTAAAAACAAAGAATTATTTCTTAGCAATGATTAATATTCTACTTCGAATACAAGTTGGATTAAAATCAATTTAAATAAAAAAACCTAATGATAAATTTTAAAACTAACCAACTATCGCTTTTCATAAAACCTCGTCTACATATTGATTTACAATTTTAGAACATTTTTCAGCACCCAC
This sequence comes from Flavobacterium sp., assembly GCA_044357435.1. GTDB lineage: Bacteria > Bacteroidota > Bacteroidia > Flavobacteriales > Flavobacteriaceae > Flavobacterium. The sequence continues at coordinate 15,624 of JBIKPM010000010.1, forward strand.
TTCATTTAAATGATCTGAATCAAAAAAATCTTCATCGTTAAATCTTTTATCGTTAAATAAATTCAAATAAAAAACTGAATTTGCATTCTCGTCTTGAAAGCTTTGACAGGTATTGAAAATGGATTTAAGTTTATTTTGGTTTAAATAACTAGAATATAAATGTGTTTGAGGCATTGAAACAATAACGACTTTTATATTTTTTGATTTACACTTTTTAATAATATCTTTTATTCTGTTTGAATTTAGAGTAAAGTCTGTCAATCCGTCTTCTTGAAGGTATGCTCTTTGTTTTGCGACCAAAAGAGGTTGAATTCTATCTTTTTTCTTAAAATTTGTTCCCCATCCCTTAGTGTCTGAATCCGAAAACGAACCTGTTTGACACAATTTTTCAAACATATAAAATGAAATTTTAGGACTTTGAGCCAAAGAAATTAAATATTGTTTCATGTCAATCCTCGAAATTAGAGGAACATCTAATTCCATATAATGCTGGTAATAATACTTTCTAAACAAGTCATCCTGGGTATCATCCCTTTGACTTAAATTGGTATATTCAATGCAAAACACAACACATTTTAATTTCGGCAATTTATCAAAATAGTGCTCTAAAATCAATTTGTCAAAATAGATTGTTTGACTTACATTAGATAAGTTAAAGGTATATTTATCAAAATAAGCTGGATTTAGACCATAAAAACAATGAGAATCTCCGAACAACAAGACCTCAATATCATTGTGGTTTTTATTTAAATAATAGTTTTTATGGGTGTAATTGTTTGGTTGAGTTCTGTACAAATATTCCACAAATCCAATAATAATAATTAATGGAGCACAAAAAACAAGAAGGTTATTTATAAATTTTCTCATTTACTTATCTATTTTTTAAAACAAGCTTTTTCTGAAATAAATGACAAGAACTAATAAATAGATAAAATTATCGAATGCTTGCGCCATTACAATTCCTTGAATTCCATAAACTGTAATCAAAAAATTACTTGTAAAATACAAAACAGTGAGTGAAAATATTTCGGAAAGAATAAAAGCCAAAGTTAATTTTTTTGCTAAAAACTGGAATCCGAGAATTAAAGAAGACACTTTTATAACATCACCAAGTAGTTGCCAAAAAAACAAACTCGATACAGGCATAAAGGCTTTGGTAAACAGTAATTCAATAATAAAATACCGCAAAAAATAAATACAAGTTAAGCCAATTATAAATAAAGGCAAAATACTTTTATAATACATCCAAAAAACTTTTTTTGTTTCCAAACTATTTTTTGCAATAGCTAATTTCGGAAAAAAATAAACGGTTAAAATGGTGCTAGAAAACATCATATAATAAGATGAAATTCGGGTAATTGTTTCCCAAAAACCGGCTTCTTCTATTCCGATTTGCTTAATAATATTGTTTCTTATAGCAATAAAAACTATTGGCCCAAGAACTGCCGAAACCAACACCATAAGAGAATAAGACGATAAATTCTTTATGATTTTGGAATCAAGAAAACGCATTCGAATAGAGTCAAAAAAAGAAATTTCTTTATTTATAAAATAGAAATTCACAAAAAACAATAATGCTGGTGTAATTACAACTGATAATAATGCCCCTAAAGTTTTGTAGTTAATGACTAAAACTAATGATACAAATAGGCCTAAAATATTTCCTAAAATTGTTATCCAAATTACCTTCTTAAATTGCCCCAAACCATTAATTACTGAAATCAAAAAAATAGAAATTGCATACCAAGGCATAGCTAATGCCGAAACCTTAAAAACGAGTTGATACTCATAATTAATTCCAAAGATTTTTAAATTCCAAAAAGAAGCAAAAAAATACAAAACACTACTTAAAACTAATGCAACAATCAACAAACTGATAAAAACCGTGGAGATAATTTTCTGTAATTGTGATTTGTTCTCTTTACTTTCCGCAACATATTTCACAATCCCTGTCTGAAAGCCTAGGGTAGAAATACTTTCTAGAGAAGAAGTGAAATTTCTAAAATTTCCGACTAATGCCATTCCACTAGGACCAACGAAAACAGCCAATAGTTTTGACGTTATAAGTCCAATTCCAATTTTAACAATCACACTAAAACTGTTCAAAGATGAAATTTTAAACAATTGAGTTTGGGCTATTTTTTTTAGAAATTTCAATTTAATATTTATTAGAAATTTCAATTACCAAACTTACTTCATCATCTGTCAAAACAGGACTCATAGGCAAACTTAAAACTTCATTATGAATTTTTTCGGTAATAGGAAACGATAAATTATTCCAATTTTCAAATGCTTTTTGCTGGTGTGGCGGAATTGGATAATGAATCATTG
>JBIKPM010000132.1:0-6199 GCA_044357435.1 Flavobacterium sp.
TCTCTGATGCGATAAAATAAGGCATTGACTACGTTTTCTAATGGTAGCGTTAGGGCTATTTTGATGAAGGCATTCTAATACCTCAATCTCTTCTTTTTTAGTGTTAAATATCTCATAATGAGATAAATGTACGCTTTTTATTGTGTAAAAACAAACAAATACGACATTATTTTATTCTAATTACTTAACAAATCGAATTTAGATTTTATTTGTGATGGGGTTTGTTTTTTTACCAACCCCATTTTTTTTATGATTAAATTGTTAAGTTTACAAATTGAAAATCTAAAACAAAGGATTCTTGAGCTTGGATTTTGAAAAAAGAAACAACTTGAAATTAAGATTCACAAACAAGCACGATATTATAGATTTTTCATTATCAAATTTAATTTTGAGGACTAGAGTTTATTTTACTCATAATTTTATCGATTTAATCATTGCTTTATGAAAACTATTTTTGCAGCATTTTTATTGACCTTTTCACCTATTTGTTTTTCGCAAACACCAAATAATTTCTACAATTATAAAATAAGAGAGTTTGACGCTATTTCACAACCCGATCCCTTCAATGATTTATCTGCTTTTTTTATCAAAAAATTAAATGCTAGTTATTTGAATGATTTTAAAATCAAAGAAAATCAAGAAAATGAAAATCATTTTTATGTGATTTTCAAATTAGATAAAGAAGGCAAATACATCAACGTATCCGCCACAACCCCTTATTCTGAGTTAAACAAGTCAATTATTGAGGCATTTCGCAGTTATGATATAAATAAGCTCAATATTACGGACAGAGATCCTATGAATGTGTATATGGTACAAATTCTTTCTAGAGTAGGAGATCAAATGATAGTAAACTGTAGTAGTCACGTAATTTATGACCGTTTTCCAGTGTATGAAACCTGTGAAGATCAGGGAGGATTTTTTAGAATGAAATCTTGTTTCAAACAATTTTTAGAAAATTATATTGCCACTACTCTCTCGGTAGAAATCGTTAAAAAAGCAAAGATGATTGGTGTTGTTAGTTTACATCCCCGATTTATAATTGGAGAAAATGGTAGGGTAGAAGAGGTACTACTAAAAGACCCAAATAATGAATTGGAACTGGAGTTAAGACGGATACTAATGCAACTACCCGTTGCAAAAATTCCTGCAATGCGCAATGGAGTCCCAACAAAGCTGCCTATAGACGAAACTATTCAACTTACCATCGATTCGGATAGTAAAAATTATATAGATGAGGTTATCAAAGCCAAATACCCCAAGTTAAGCCCTGATAATGAATTGGCATTGCATTTCAAAAAACACATTGGTCTAGCGGAACTAAACAAAATCCCCTTTAAATTGACTCAAAAATCAATAGAAATATGTTTTAGTTTATCTAAAAAAGGTAAAATGCTAGATCTAAAATCAAATGCCGGAACTCCAGAATGGAATGACAGATTGGTGAAAATTTTTAAAGATTTCCCCATCACTAAATTAAATATCACTTCATCTAATGTTTTGGAATCGTATTATTACAAAATAATTTCTAAAGCCTATCCTGGAAATGTTATTCAATGTAATGAGATACCCAATGTTTATATTCCACCTACTTTTGATAAATCGTGCCAAAAATCAGATTCGCCAAAAGAATTATTGAAATGTTTAAACGAAAGTATTGCATTTCACATTACAAGCAGTTTTGACCCCAACGGATTATATAAATCAACAATCAAAGACGATATTCGGTTGATATGCAATTTTTTAATAGATGTGGATTCAAAAGTGAGTATACTTAAAATGATTGCTCCAAATCCTAGTTTAGAACAGGAATTAATAGCATCGTTTAACAAAATTGGTAGTGTTTATAAACCCGCCTACATAAATGGCGAAGCAACTAAAATATGTTTTACACTTCCCGTTGTCATTAAATCCAGTTCAGATACTTATTTGCCTACTAACCTCTACAATACTCAAAGGAAATCTAAAAACAATTTAGGTTCAGGACTTAGTAAATATTAATTCAATTTCGATATTCTTGAGTTTCACACGTTTGTTTGCTTTATAAAAGTATCGTTTTTTCTATGATTAATGACATCATTAAACGATTCTGACCTTTAAGTAAAGTTATTTTGGATTCCTTTTCAAACTTAATTATGCTTATTTACCCCTCTTTTTAAGATTCTAATCCCCTTTCAACTATTTTAAATTAGACTAATTTGGCAAAATATTTAGGATTTAATCTTTACGATATTTTAATTTTTTAATTCCTTTTTTGCAACAATTTAAACAAATTTAAACACTAAACAAAATGAAACACTTATTTACAACAGTATTGGCAGTTTGCTTATCCTTAACTGCAGCAAAAGCTCAAGAAAGTGCTACGAAAAAAGCACCACAAGAAAAAACAATAACTAAAGAAGAAAAACAAGCCGCTAGAGAAAAAAAAGAAGCTGAATTAATAGCTGCTTTCAATGAGGCTGGACTTACGATTGAAGAACAACAATTTTATAGAAAATGCTCCGTTGAACGATCTGAAAACTTAAAGCAACTCAAAGCTGACAATTCATTGACCGATGTAGAGAGAAAAGCAAAAGAAAAAGAGATTGTTATCGCTTCGAACGATAAATTGAAAAATGAAATAGGGGATATAAAATTCAAAGCCCTTAAGAGTGCTCAAAAATTGCAAAGAGAGGCTGCTCAAGCTAAATAATTTACAGCTACTGTACTTCATAAAAAAAAGGGGTTTGTCAATTAGGTCAAACCCTTTTTTTCTCACATTCAGAAGTAGCCAATATTTTTTGTTCAAAACTTGTTTTTATACCAGTAACATCTGTCTGAGCCTGTCGAAGACCTTAAAAAAAAAACATTTCGACAAGTTCAATGTGACAATTAGTACAAAATTGACCATAAAAAAATAAATACACCCAACGGGTTATTTTTTTATATTATTTCTTGAATTTAGAAATACCGGCTTTCAACCAACTTTGATATTCTTCAACACTGGTGTAACTTATGGTTGGTGCAGTTTTGTTCAAGCTATTTCCTTCCAAATCAGTCAAAACATACAAAGGTTGGGTATTGGTTTTGTATTTCGAAATCATAAAATCTGCCCATTTATCACCTATAGTTTCAATTTCAGAACCCGTAGTTTTTGAAATATGCTGTTCGCTTTTTGGCAAATCCCGCTTGTCGTCCACATATAGCGAAATCAAAACAACATCGTTTTTTAAAATCGGCAAAATACGCTCGTCAGACCAAACATTATTCTCCATCTTTCTACAATTTACACAGGCAAAACCAGTAAAATCGAGCATAATAGGTTTGTTTACCGTTTTGGCATACGCCAAACCTTTTTCATAATCTTCAAAAACCACTATTTGATGGGGACCCAATTTGGCTCCTTCCGGTAAAATGGTTGTCGAAGCATTGTTTCCTGAATTTCCGAAACCAAGTGGACTTTCGCTATATTCTATCGGTGGCGGAAAAGCATTGATTAATTTTAACGGAGCACCCCAAAGTCCAGGTATCAAGTAAACGGTAAAACTTAAGACCAATAGTCCCATTAACAATCTTCCCACCGAAATATGTGTCAACGGACTATCGTGTGGCAAAGTAATCCTTCCAAATAAATACAATGCCAAGATTCCGAAAATAGCAATCCAAATCGCCAGAAACACTTCTCTTTCCAACAAATGCAACTGTAAAACTAAATCAGCATTCGACAAGAACTTGAATGCCAACGCCAATTCCAAAAATCCCAAAAAGACTTTCACAGTGTTGAGCCATCCTCCTGATTTTGGTAAAGAATGCATCCATCCCGGAAACATTGCAAAAAGCATAAATGGTAAAGCCAATGCCAACGAAAAGCCAAACATGCCAACAATGGGAGCTATTCCCCCTTTAGAAGCGGCTTCGACTAATAATGTCCCTACGATTGGTCCAGTACAAGAAAAGGAGACAATTGCCAAGGCCAATGCCATAAACAAAATGCCAATAACACCTCCTTTATCGGCTTGATTATCTACTTTGTTAGCCCAAGAATTGGGCAACATAATTTCGAAAGCGCCCAAAAATGATGCGGCAAAAAAGACCAATAGAACAAAGAAAAGGATATTAAACCACACATTGGTGGACAAAGCATTCAAGGCATCGGCACCAAAAATCCAAGTCACCAATAATCCCAAAAGGACATAAATTAAAATGATGGCAATTCCATAAATGATTGCGTTTCTAATTCCGGCCGCCCGAGTTTTACTCTGTTTTGTAAAAAAACTGACCGTCATGGGAATCATCGGAAACACGCAAGGGGTAAGCAAAGCGGCAAATCCTGAAAAGAAAGCGATAAAGAAAATAGACCACAATCCTTTTTGCGAGTCCGGTTCTTTCTTCTCTACCGGATTAGCATCCACTTCCATCACATTGCTGGTGCCTAAACTTGGAACTAAAGAATCGGGAGTGACACTGTCAGCAACAGCAATTACAATATCTTTCTCTACTATACCACTTTTAGTGGAAGGAATCACAAAACTGAACTTTTTCTCGAGATTAATGCAAACCTCTTTGCATACTTGATAATTGAAATCCACTTCAATTTTTGAAATTTTAGGGTTTTGTATTGTAATCTCTTGCTGAATTTGGACTTTCTTCTCGAAAAAGGTTTCGTTCACCCCAAAAACATCATTGTAAGCGGTGGTGGTTTTGCCTTCCTTGGCTTTGCCAACTAAAGAGAAGTTTCCTTTTTGGTTTTGAAACGTAATTTCTAATGGCAATGGCCCACCATCAGGAGTGAATTGCGAATACAGATGCCACTCCTTTTCTATTAACCCGTTAAAAGTAAGTATGTAGTTGGTATCTGATTTCTTTTCGATTTTGGTGGTCCATGTTACCGGATCCAGTATTTGTGCATTCCCTTTGGCAAAAACCAAAAAGGCCAGCAGTATGAATAGTGTTTTTTTCATTTTTGCCATTGTATTTGTACTCTGTTTTTTGTTGTTTTTTCTATTTTAAAACGCTCATCTTGCCGAATTCCGATAATCCAAACTATTGTATCATCAGAACATAAAAGCCATGTGTTCCATTTATCTATCAACGATAATTTTTCGTCCTTAAAAATTTTACTCACTTTCTTTGATTTCCCTTCCATTCCAAAGGGTTGAAAAGCATCTCCTTCTTTCCAACGTCGCAAAACCAAAGGAAAATGTAGCTTGTCTTCATCAACAAAGATAGTTGTATTGGAAGCAATACTAATGTCGGCTACTTTACTAAACGAAAGATTTAAGGGAATATTAATTTCTTTTTGATCTTTAGGAATATAATATTCTTCCTTTTCAGCCTTTGTATTTAATGGACTCAAAATTAGAAAATCCCTATTTTTCAACAATCTAAATTCATTTGAAAACACTTGTTTTCCGGATTGACTTTCAACTAAATCATAAATGTCTTCCCAAGCAGAAAACCCAAATTCACGAAGCCATTGGTACAAATAGGATTTGTAATTGGGAAGTTGCTGTAATTTATTCAGATCAAAATGTATTTCCTCCTCTATTTCTTTCGCCACTTGCTGATATACCATAATTGATGCGTCTTCGACCATCGTTTTGGATTCTTGCAAATAGACCTGTGTTTTATGAAATGAGGGCAAAAAATCGGTGTTGAGTTCCTTTAAAATGGGAACCAAATTATGTCTAATCTTATTCCGCAAATATTTATCCGAAGCGTTGCTGCTGTCTTCTCGCCAATCAATATTATTTTCCTTGGCATATTGTTCGATTTCCTGTCGAGAAAAGAGTAAAAGAGGGCGAATTACATTTTCATTTTGCGCCGGAATTCCTGTCAATCCATCTAATCCGGTACCTCGAACAAGATTAATGAGAAAAGTTTCCAGATTATCATCGGCATGATGTGCCGTAAGTACATAGTCAAAGTTTTCTGTTTCCAAAAGTTCATAAAACCAGTTGTATCGCAACTCACGGGCTGCAACTTGGGTTGAAAGTTTATAGTCTTTGGCAAAAGCCTCTGTGTCAAATTGAGTTACGAATAATTCGATTTCATTGGCTTCAGCATAGTTTTGGACAAAATTCTGATCTTCAAAACTTTCCACTCCCCGAAGTTGAAAATTGCAATGGGCAATAGCGATTTCAAAAGATAACTTGTGAAACAAATCGACCATTACCATACTGTCCAGGCCACCACTGGTAGCCAAAAGCAATTTTTTTCC
>JBIKPM010000133.1:0-6141 GCA_044357435.1 Flavobacterium sp.
AGTATAATTATAATTATCGTAATAAACTTCTACATTTGACCAAAAATAGAATGTGAGGATCCGTCCAAATACTGAGCGAGGTTGTAACAAGGGACTATGATGGAGACTGGAGTAGTTTGCATATTATTACTCTACTGGATTTTATTGCTTAAAAGCATAAATCATCCCAGAGATGGAAGTCAAATACCTTGAAACGACTCCGAAATTATTTTCAATCAGAATTTTTTCAAGTATTTCCGAACCTTTATCATGCCACTCGATTAACAATACATCAATATTATCCAATAGTTTACTTTCATCTAATTTTTGAAGAATTTCATATTCGGCACCTTCACAGTCAATTTTAAAGACTTTTTTCAGTCCAACATGCGTTTCAAATAAATCCGGAAGTATTTCACTAATATCCTTTATATTGATTTCGATTTCGGTCGCATTATTCCTGTCAATCACAAGACTTGATTCTAAACGGATTCCACAATTCCCTTTGGCTTGAGGGTTATAAAGCACTTTCTCTACACGGGTGGTAGCCCCTAAACCAATATTAAACGCTTCGATTTTAGGTGACAAGTCTTTATTCAATCCTACATTATAAATGGCTTGTTGGTATGTATTGATAACAGGTTCAAAGGAATATATTTTTTCTACATTTTTTTGTAAGCCAAAAAACAAAGAACTAATTCCGATATTCATTCCGATGTCAAAAACAACATAATTTTCATTCGATACTAGATTGTAGTCTTTTTCGACAAAGACCTCTTTTAGTATAAAAAATTCCTCAGGGGTTTCGATATATATTTTTAAATTCTTAAAACGGGCTAATACTCCGTCTTTGTGATTCTCGAGAGTTAAATCTGGAAAATATTTTTTAATTGCGAGTAAATCGGATGCAGATTTATAAACCAAATCATTGGGGTCATTTACCAATCCAAAACTTTTTACAAAATTTTGAATCTGTTTTTCCTTTATCCCTGTATTTAAAATTTTATACCCTAATCTATTTAATACTGAATGTATCAGTTGTTTCATATTATGTATGTAAAGAATATTTTGAATCTATTTTTAAAAGCTAATTATCACAAACTACTTAAAATATTAATTTATAAAGAGTTTGAAATTATATTTTTCATCAAAAAATCCATTTGATTATTAGTGTGTGTGTTTCTATTTTTAGTTTTTCAAATTAAACCGTATCGATAAAATTTTTCTCTGTTTTGTTAAAAATCAATACCCCTGATAAAAACACAATTACGGTTAAAACTATAGTATACAAAAGACCTACAACCGAAAAGTGTCCAATTCCCAATAGCATATAACGGGTTAATTCAATGATATACGCCAAAGGATTATACTGCACTAGCCAAGCATATTCGGGCATTTTAGTTTGTATCAATGCCATAGGATACATCACTGCAGACAAATACATCAACAACTGAACCCCAAAACCAATGAGGTAACTGAAATCCCTATACTTGGTGACCAGAGATGAAATAAACATGCCCAGTCCCAAACCCAAAACGCCCATTAAAACAACGATTAAAGGAAAAAATAAGGTAGTGATATTGAGGCTAATGGCAGCGCCATGTATGTAATAGTAAACATAAAACGCCATAAAAATAAAAAATTGGATTCCGAATTTTAGCAAATTAGAAATCACCGTGGAAATAGGCATTATAGCTCTGGGAAAATAAACTTTTCCGAATATGGCTGAATTCCGCTTGAATGTGTCTGAAGTATCCATCAAACAGGCCGTAAAGTAATTCCAAACCGTGATTCCTGCCAAATTAAACAAAAAAGGGGGTACTGTTCCTGTATTTATTCCCGCCACATTATTAAAAATAATGGTGAAAGTTATCGAAGTGAATAAGGGTTGTATCAAATACCATAATGGCCCTAAAATAGTTTGTTTGTATACCGTTACCACATCCCTTTTTACAAAGAGCATCAGCAAATCCCGGTATTGCCAAACTTCCTTTAAGTTCAGAGAGAAGAATTTATTTTTTGGTGTGATTTCAAACAACCAATCCTTTTCAATATTTTCGGTTTCAATCATTTTAATTTGTTGTATGTTCCTTTTCGAGCAAAAGGGGGGAAAATCTCTAATAGTAAAAAACTCCTAAATTATAAATCCGTTCTAGAGCAAATATAATAATTTGCAGATTATAAGTACCCATAAAAACAATTGAATTTATAAGGTGCTTTTAAAAGCATAATAAAAAAGACAGGGTATTTAAAACCCAAAAAAATTACGCTCTTTAAGCGAACTAGAGATAGAAAAACTTACAAATTGTTTACCTTTGTTTTATGCTATCACTATTCAAATCAAAACCGACACTTAAAGATTTAATTCCCGATAATTATGTGGATATTCATTCGCATCTTTTGCCGGGCATAGATGATGGTTCCACCTCTTTTGAAGAAACGTTACTTTTAAGCGAAAGTTTATTGGAAATAGGCGTTTCTCAATTTATCACCACCCCGCATATCTACCAAAATCTTTGGGAAAATACCCAAGAGCAAATCAAGACCATTGAAACCAATACCAAACTAGATTTGAAAAAAAATGGAATTTCGGTTCCCTTTCGAGCTGCAGCTGAATATCTTATGGATGACAATTTTGTACAACTTTTTCAAGCGGGAGAAATATTGACGCTTAAGGACAAATATGTTTTAGTTGAAATATCCTATACCAACCCCCCAATTCAATTGTACTCCATTATTTTCGACTTGCGGGTGGCGGGTTATACGCCGGTTTTAGCACACCCGGAACGTTATGTTTATTACCACTATGATTTTAATGAATACCTAAAATTGAAAAAAGCGGGCTGTTATTTCCAGCTGAATTTATTGGCTGTCGTGGGATATTATGGGGAGGGAATTACAAAAATCGCCGAGAAATTATTACAAAAAGGCCTGTATGACTTTGTGGGTTCTGATGTGCATCATGCCAATCATATTGCCGGATTTAAAGAAAAAGTAAAAATAAAAGACTTGGTTTCACTGAAAGAAACCATTGCCAACAATCAATTTTTTAGGATGGGGTAGTTTTTGGATTCAGGATTAATGGCCCTAAGGAAATAACCTGACAAATTCATACTTCCAATTTGGTATAATTTAATTTTATCCTTGAAAAAAGTCCAAAAAGAAAACTCTTTTTGGACTTTTTTATTCCTTATGTTCAGGTTCAATTACATTTAAAACAATCGTTTATACCAAGGTTTTTTCTCTAATTTTTCACCATAGCCATAGCCGTAGCCGTAATAACCATAATAACCATAGCTTCCTTTTGAAGGATCGGTATCATTTAGAAGTATACACATATTTGACAATTTATTTTCTTTATAAAGTGTATTTGGCACATGCAACATTCCTTTCTCTAATAAATTGGCACGAACTATATAAACGAAACAATCGGCGTATTTGGCTAACAATAAGGTATCGGTAACCAAATTAACCGGAGAAGTGTCCACAATGATGTAGTCGTATTGCAATTTTAAATATTTAAAAAGATCTTCAACTTTTTCGCCCATTAATAATTCAGCAGGATTTGGAGGTATTACGCCAGGAGGCAATACATCGAAATGTTTAAATCCTTCCTGCCTTAAAATTAAATCCTCAATTTTCAAATCTTTCGAAGACAAGTAATTGGTAACTCCCCTGTCGTCTGGTAATGAGATATATTCTTCTAATTTAGGGTTTCTAATATCCATGCTCATCAATAACACTTTTTTACCTGATAATGCAAATGTGGCAGCAAGATTTACTGAGACAAAAGTTTTCCCTTCTTTAGGGAAGGTGGAAGTAAGAAATATAGTTTTGGCTTGGCCTTCAGGAACCTTGGCAAGCATAAATTGAAGATTGGTGCTGATAATTCGAAGAGCCTCTGCCGAACTAGATCTACTTTCAGATTTCATGACTTCATTAGGCGTGTACGATTTTGGAAGATCCCCAATAAAAGGAATCGTTGTTTTTCCCTGAAGATCAAAACGGCTTTTTATTTTATTATTTAATAACTCAATAAGATAAAACAAGGAGAGAGGAATAAAAAGTCCTATCAACAATGTCGCTAAATAAATAGTGTCTTTATTAGGTAAAACGGGTACGAGCAAGGCTTTTGGGGCATCAATAATTTTCGCATTTGATATTGAAGCCGATAAGGAAATAGCGGATTCTTCCCTTTTTTGCAATAGATACAAATAAAGCCCCTCTTTTACTTTCTGTTGTCTGGCTATTGCTTTAAATTGACGTTCCATGACCGGAATTTTTTCAATTTTTGCTTTCAAAACAGTTGCATTACCACTTAAATCTTGTCTTTGTTTATTCAAACTAGTTTGAAACCGGTTTAAACCCGAAGCAATATTAGATTTGACGGAAGTAATTTGTTGCTCCATTCTAACTACAGCCGGATTGACTGCCGTAGCCGATTTTAGAATTTTGCTTCGATCTAATACCAATTGATTATATGTATTAATCAAGCCATTAATATCACTTTGGCCGGTAAAAATATTATTTGGCAATAAATCAGCGTAAGTACTTTTTTTGGCCAAGTCTAACATAGATGAAATCAAATTCAACTGTACATCAATATCATCCAGTTTAGTAGTGGATTCAACTGACTCTTGACTTAAGCGACTCGACTCTGATTCGACATCCAATAATACATCATTTGACTTCTTGAAACTTACCACATTCTGCTCCACTCCATCTAACTCCTGGGTAACTATTTTCAAACGATTTGAAATAAATTCTGATGTCTTTTCGAAAATGGCATTCTTGTCGGCTATCGCATCTTGATTGTAATTATCTATGAAACCGTTTAAAAAAACCTCCGCTTTTTTTATTACTGGGTCAACGATTGATAGCACTATAAATCCCGAGGCATTAGTTGAAGGGGCTATCTTTAGCCGACTTCTAAAACCACTGACAATCTCATCCAAGGGCGAAACTACAATATATATCTGTCTATTGTCTCTTTTATGTTGACCAATGCGATTTGTTGATTTATTTATAATTAAATCCCCATATGGGGTTTTAATCACCTCTCCAAATCTAAACTGTTTTTTATTTTTTAAAATTATTCTTGATGATACCGATTCCAAAATAAAAGAATCAGGAGATTGTTCCAAATATTTTAGTTCTATTCTAGCAGTATAGAATGAATTTTTGACATTACTAAAGTTTACCTGAATTGGGGGATTTTGAAATAGTTCGGTGTTTAGAATTCTGCCCTTTATTAGTAAAGCAACATTCAATTTTAGCTTTTTTACCGTTTTTTCAACTAATGTCCTAGATCTCATTATTTCGATTTCATTACTGACATTATTATTTATTTTACCTAATAGACCCAAGTCGGATAAAACGGACAGTTCAGGATTAATCGATCCATTGGAATCCTTTACCATTATGGTAGTTGAGGCCTGATAGCTAGGTGCAGTGTAATATCTTAAATAAATAAAAGCTAACGAAAAGCAAACCAACAAACTAAGCAAAAACCATTTCCATTGTTTTATATAGTACTCTAAAAGAGCTTTTATATTAAAATCTTGTTCTAACTTTTCGCTTGAAATAATATCCTCCATTGGTTTTATTTTCTAATACTGTTAAAAATTAAATAAGTCAGAAACGATGCCACTGCAGAAAACAAAAAGATTATTTCACGGGATCTTGCTGCACCCTGTATTACCAGTCGGTTAGGCTGTACATACACCATATCATTTTGTCTCAAATAATAAAAAGGGGAATTGATAAAATCAGTCTTGGTAATATCAACTCTATTATAGGTTATCACCCCATCGGTTTGTCTTATAATCAAAATATTTTTTCTTTTGGCTTGTAACTTCAAATCCCCCGCTTTAATCAAGGCTTCAACCAAGGTAAATCGCTCTGAATCAAAACTGTAAATCCCCGGTGAACCAACCTCTCCTTGTACCGTAACTTTATAATTTCTTATGGCAAGGGTAATAAATGGTTTTTTTATATAAAGGGAAATTTTTTCATTAAGCATTTTCATAACTTGCGTTCTGGTCAAACCTCCTATCGTTAATTTTCCCAATACCGGAAAATCGATTACCCCATTTACGTCTACCAAATAAGTTGAACCTGATTGCTGGGAAGAAGAACCACTTTGTGATTGACTGGATGCAC
>JBIKPM010000011.1:0-17551 GCA_044357435.1 Flavobacterium sp.
GGCCACGAGTCTCTATTTTATTACGGAAAAATATGCGGACGGAATTTTTATGACTTTGGCAATCCTATTGATTTCCGCGATTTCGCTCTATCAAGAATCCAGAAGTAGGAATGCCATTGCATTGCTAAAAAAATTATCGCAACCCAAAAGCAAAGTACTGCGAAACGGAGAAATCCTCGAAATTCCCAGCGAAGAAATTGTGCTGGGTGATTTCATCCAAACCGAAGAAGGCACCTTTATTCCAGCCGATGGAACCATAATTTTATCCAATGATTTTTCGGTAAACGAATCCATTCTGACCGGAGAATCACTTGTCGTTTTTAAAAGTATAAAACCAGGAAGCAATCAGGTATTTCAAGGAACAATCGTAACGAGCGGTCTGGGTATTTGTAAAGTTACCGCCATTGGAAACCAAACCCAGTTGGGGAAAATAGGTAAAAGTCTGGAATCAATCTCCGAAGAAAAAACCCCTTTACAGATCCAAATTGGGAATTTCGTGAAGAAAATGTCCATTGTTGGTTTAGTTATTTTCAGTATTGTTTGGGCAATCAACTTTTATAATTCCAGGTTGTTTCTAGACAGTTTACTCCAGGCTCTCACCCTGGCGATGAGCATTATACCCGAGGAAATTCCGGTTGCTTTTACCACCTTTATGGCTTTGGGAGCCTGGCGGTTGATGAAAATGGGGATTATCGTAAAACAAACCAAAACTGTGGAAACCCTTGGGAGTGCCACCGTAATTTGCACGGATAAAACAGGAACCATTACCGAAAACAAAATGAGTTTGGCGCAGTGGTATGTCTTTTCAAAAGACGCAATGAATAACGACCTTAATGGCAGTAAACAACTGAATAAATACGAGGAGGAACTGCTGCATCTTGCCATGTGGGCGAGCGAACCTATTCCGTTTGACGGTATGGAAATTGCGCTACATGAAGCCTACTCAAAATTCAACACAACCGACGAACGCCCTGATTTCAAATTAGTTCATGAATACCCCTTAGGAGGAAGTCCGCCCATGATGACCCATGTTTTTGAGAGCCAAAGTGGAACCCGAATTATCGCCGCCAAAGGAGCCCCGGAAGCCTTAATGGCCTGTTCCAATTTATCAAAAGCCGAAACGCAACAAATCAACAACGCCATTGAATCGATGTCGAAACAGGGATTTCGGGTGTTGGGTGTTGGTGTTGCTGCCTTTTTAGGGAATGATTATCCAAAAACACAGCAGGAATTCAACTTTACATTCAAAGGATTGGTGGCCTTTTATGATCCCCCAAAGAAAAATATCAAAAGTGTATTCGACACTTTTTATAATGCCGGAATTATGGTAAAAATAGTTACCGGAGACAATGCCACGACCACCTCAACTATCGCCAAACAAATTGGTCTCAGAAATCCTGAAAACACCCTGAATGGGGACGAATTGATGACCATGGACAAGGAAACCTTGAAGGATAAGGTACTACAAACGACAATTTTCACCAGAATGTTTCCCGAAGCCAAACTCAAAATTATCGAGGCTTTAAAAGCAAATAATCAAATTGTTGCCATGACAGGCGATGGTGTGAATGATGGTCCGGCTTTGAAATCGGCGCATATTGGGATTGCCATGGGTAAAAAAGGAACTGAGATTGCCAAAGAAGCCGCAAACCTCATCTTGGTTGAGGATGATTTGGCCAAAATGATTGACGCTATCGCCATGGGACGAAAAATATATGCCAACCTGAAAAAAGCCATTCAATACATCATTTCCATACACATTCCCATCATTATGATTGTTTTTATTCCACTGGTATTGGGATGGGTGTATCCCAATATTTTTTCGCCGGTACACATTATTTTTCTGGAAATAATTATGGGACCAACCTGTTCCATCATTTACGAAAACGAACCTATTGAACCCAACATGATGCTCCAAAAACCACGTCCGCTGACAACCAATTTTTTCAACCTGAAAGAGATAACTATCAGTATTATTCAGGGACTCGTGATTACGCTGGGACTTTTGTTTTCCTACCAATATTGTATTCAAGAAAACTGTACCGAAAGTGTCACCAGAACTACTGTTTTCATTACGTTAATTACTTCGAATGTTTTTCTGACCTTGGCCAACCGTTCGTTTTATTATTCGATATTAACGACTTTGGGGTACAAAAATAATTTGGTTTTGATTATAATTGGAACCACCATTTTAATCACCAGCCTATTGCTCTTAGTTCCTGTTTTTTCTGCTTTTTTTATGTTCGGAACCGTATCGACTACGCAAATAGGAATAAGTGTTTTAGTGGGATTTGTTTCGGTACTATGGGTGGAAATTTATAAGGGACTCAAACGTAGTGGTCAAAAATGAACCTTATTGTTATTCCGATGCCTCTTTATCCATAAAAATAATATTGAGCCCCAATTGAAAAGACAGGCTATTGGCTTTGCTGATATCCCGGTATTCCAGCAGGTTGTCAGCCAGAAAATAAAAATTGACTTTGCTTAAAGTGGTGGACAAGCCCAAGCCTATATTTCTGCTTGAAAAGGAATCCAATGTATAAGTTGCCTTGATTTCCAAAGCATCAGAAACTCTCCTTCTATAATAGCCCGTAAGCGCCATAAAAGGGATTCGAGGCGTCGACATCACAAACAATTGAGCTCCCAGCGAATTCATGTATCCCATTTCATTTCCATTGCAATTACAACCGGAATTTTCAGGCTCCCCAAAAGAATATTGAAGAGAAGAGTTTAATTTTATAGGACGCCAAGTCGTATATTTTTTATGCAAAGTGTCAAAAGGGAGGGCATCATTAAATTCGGTACTTATGTTTGCCGTTGAAGAACTTCCCTTAATAAAATTAGGCGTCAAGCCTTCGTGAACATAATACCCCTTAAAACTGTAATTTTCCACTTCCTTGTTGTGTCTTATGAAACCAATATCCGTTATGCTTGCCGTAAATTGAATGTTCTGCTTAGGATAATAAGTAAGTCCGGCATCGAATCCCAATCCCAAATTGCCACCCAAAAGTGTTTTTTTGGTAATATCACTGGCGGCATTGCCAGTATAATTTTGGGTATAATTTAAAAATCCGGATGAATTAAACATGAGATTCGAAGCGATTATCTGCTTATAAGCAGCATTTTCTGCAGGCACAGTATAAATATAACCGGAATTTTTAGTCGAGGCAATATTAAAAATGCTGGAATAAATCTTTCCCCTAACACCCAAAATTAGTTTTTCATTTACCTTCTTGTGCAATCCAAGATGAAAAACCGAAAGCAACTCGCCTTTCACATTAAAATCACCCAAATTAAAAACCTTTCCCAAATAATCCTTGTTACCATCCAACGCCAATACTACCAAATCCTTAGGCATATAAAGCAAGAAATCCAGTTCTTGGTACATTCCAAAAGAAACATAGGAATCTCCCTCATAGCCTCCGATTTTAAAACCGCCATTAAAAAATTCTATTTGTTCATTTAACGCAATCTTGTCATTTCTTGAGCTTGAAAACACGACATTCCTAAATTTGGTATTAAAATCCACTCCGTCATTGGCATACAAATCAAACGCCGAAAAACCACTGGAACCAATATTTGCAGAAATACCGGACAGCAACGGAACGCCTGCATACCAGTTGTATTTAAAATCAGAACCCGGATTAGTCAACATAGACTGTGGAACCGAAGTGAAATTGTACAGTATTTGCTTGTTTTGGGAGAAGCAACCAAGGGTTAGAAATAACATGAAAAAGAACCTTATTTTTCTCATTTGATGCTAAAATAACCGGTGGTACTGGAACGTAATTTAAGACTGCCCAAACTATTCTCGCTTAAAGTAGGTCCCGACAACATGGTGATGGTAAATGACATTTTTCTGGCGCTTGTCAATACGGCGAGATTGCTTTCAAACGGTTCCGTCTTTGTGACAAGGTTTTCCACTCCAGTGTAAGCTGGTACAACAATACTAATGCTATGAAGTGGAAAATCATTAGCATCAAGCAGAACCAAATCGATGACGAAATCCCTGTTGATGGTATTGTTGATTTCAAAAAAGAATTCAACCTTAAGTAAGTTATTTTTGAAAAAAGTATCCTTGAATAAGTCATAATTAGGAACGTCCATAAACTGAGGCTGCTCTATTCCGCCAGCAACAAATTGATTAGCAGGCATGTCAAAAGCAGCTAAATTTGCCACTATAATAGGTTCTAAAGCCAAGTCATTGCCTTGATTTAAATCTAAGTCACTTGAACAAGATAAAACGGACAAAATACTTATCCCTAACATCGCATATTTTAAAAAAAATCCTTTCATAATTCAGTTAAAATAAGAATCCTTGTTCCCCTTTTCCATCGCTAAAATACACTAACAACAACGTCTGTTCGTCCTAAATAGTATTAATTCATGGCAAGATCCCTTTAAACGAGTGCGGCTCTAATGAAAGTCAGCAAATAATTTTGACGCTTCATTATAACTGCTTTCAAAACTCATGGGATTTATGTTTGTATTTTCTTTTTTAGAAGTGAAATAAGACAGTAATTTTTCCGTAGGCATATTACCCGTTAAGGTGTCTGTAGCCATAGGACAGCCTCCAAAACCTTGAATGGCACCATCAAAACGACGGCAACCGGCATTATAAGCAGCATCCACTTTCTCGAACCACTGGTCTGGCGTGGAATGCAAATGGGCGCCAAATTCAATCTTGGAGTATTTCGGAATCAAATTCGAAAATAAATACTGAATTACTTCTGGTGTGGAGCTGCCAATGGTATCGGAAAGCGAAAGAATTTTGACACCCATATTGGAAAGCTTTTCAACCCACTCCCCTACTATTTCCCTATTCCAGGGATCACCATACGGATTCCCGAATCCCATGGAGAGATAAGCCACGACTTCTTTATTGCTGGCATCGGCAATTTCCAAGATTTCATGCAAGGTTACCAAGGATTCTGCAATGGTTTTATGGGTGTTACGCATTTGGAAATTCTCTGAAATCGAAAAAGGAAATCCTAGGTATTGAATTTCGGGGTAAACGGAAGCTTTTTCAGCACCATGCGTATTGGCGATTATGGCCAATAATTTACTTCGGGTTTGAGAAAGGTCTAGACGTGCCAGTACTTCAGCGGTGTCCTGCATTTGCGGGATGGCTTTGTGGGAAACAAAACTCCCAAAATCTATGGTATCAAAACCCACACGAAGCAGTGACTGTAGGTAAGCCACTTTTCTTTCGGTAGGAATAAATATCTTTATGCCTTGCATAGCATCACGGGGACATTCGATGATTTTTATTGCTTCCATAGAAGCCCAAATATAAGAAAGTTTAAAGTTTAAAAGTTTAAAGTTTCTCTAAAATCTTCTTGCTAATTGTCCTTACCAATGCTGGTCCTTCGTAGATAAAACCCGTATAAAGCTGGATTAAACTGGCTCCGGCTTCGAGTTTCTCAATAGCGTCTTCTGCTGAATGGATTCCTCCTACCCCAATAATAGGGAAGGCTTTGTTGCTTTTCTCGGAAAGAAAACGGATTACTTCAGTGGAACGTTTTGCCAATGGTTTTCCTGACATTCCGCCTGTTTCATTCCTGTTTTCAGATTGCAAACCTTCACGGGAGATAGTGGTATTGGTTGCAATAACCCCTGCGATTTTGGTTTCTTTCACTATATCAATGATGTCCAGCAGTTGGGAATCGGTCAAATCCGGGGCTATTTTTAAGAGAATCGGTTTTTGTTTTGGCTTTGCCAAATTTTTCTCTTGTAACGATTGTAACAATTGGGTCAAGGGTTCTTTTTCCTGTAATTCTCTCAGATTTGGCGTGTTTGGAGAACTCACGTTGACCACAAAATAATTGACGTAATCGAACAAGGCCTCAAAACAAATCAGATAATCATCGACTGCATTTTCATTTGGAGTCAATTTATTTTTACCAATGTTTCCACCAATAAGCACTCCTTTATTCTTTTTTAATCTTTCAACAGCTTCTTGAACGCCGCCGTTATTGAAACCCATTCGGTTAATGATCGCTTGATCTTCTTTTAGACGAAACAATCGTTTTTTAGGGTTGCCTTCTTGCCCTTTTGGCGTAAGCGTTCCTATTTCTATAAATCCGAAACCAAAGTGGGACAATTCCTTGTATAATGCAGCATCCTTATCGAAACCAGCGGCCAACCCAACCGGATTTTTAAATTTTAGTCCAAAGACTTCAGTTTCTAATCGTTTGTCATTTACGGTATACAATGATTCGAATAGTGCTGGAATCCCGGGTATTTTGGATAAGATACGAATTAAAGAAAAAGTAAAATAATGGACTTTTTCGGGGTCAAACAAAAAAAGTAGTGGGCGAATCAGTAGTTTATACATTAGTTTCATATTAGCGGTACAAAAGTAGAATTATCTATTCGATAAATAAATGTTTGAAAAAAAATTTATAAAAAAATATCCTCTGATTTACAGCCAATAATTAATAATCCATTATTCCATACCTATAAAAGATAATAAAATGATTTTTACAAAAAAAATTGAGAATATGATAATTATCATTTATTCCCTTGTTAAGTAAAAATATCTTTGTGTAAGATAAATGCTCAATCACTGTGAAGATAAATTCTTAATTGAATGTGAGGGCATAAAAATCTCTAACTAAAATTATATAGCAATGACAATCAGTAAAAAAGAATTTTCAAAATACTACATAGGGCTTTTTATGGGCATTATGTTTTTTACGGCTAATGTTGGAAATGCCCAGAATTTCGAAATTACCCCCCAAAATTCGACTGTTTCCATTCTTGGAACTTCCAATGTGCATGATTGGGAAATGAAAGTAACAAAAATCAACAGTGAATTAACACTAAGTAGCTCCAAACAAATTACCGATTTGATGGTAAAAATCCCAGTTATTTCCATAAAAAGTGGAAAGGGAATTATGGATAACAAAACGTATGATGCTTTTGATTCCAAGAAAAATCCAAACATTGTTTTTCAACTAACAGAAGCTTCGGTAATAAAATTATCCGATAAGGATACTGAAATCACATTAACCGGAAATTTATCCATGGCGGGAGAAACTAGAAAAATAAATTTTAAAACTATTGGTAAGATTACAAAAACAGGGGATTACCAACTTAAAGGAAGTGTACCTTTAAAGATGACCGATTTCAAAATGAAACCACCCACAGCTATGTTGGGTGCCATGAAAACTGGCGATGCGGTTACCGTTAAATTTGACGTATCTTTTAAATAAAAATGAATTACTAACTCAATTATATCAAATCACTTAAAACTTAAAACTATGAAAACAATTTTTAAAATATCATTAATGATAGCGGCCTTTTGTCTAAATGGCAATTTACAGGCACAGACTTCTTTTGGTCAAATACAAAACCAAATTTCAAGAGGCAAGGACGGCATTAACCGATTTGACGTCAAAAAAGACAGTGTAGAATTCAAAGGAATTAGTGTTGATTTAGGGGGCGCTTTCGCCATGCAATTTCAGGCATTGAATTCTGCCAATGATCAAAAAACAGGAACATATACCCTTACCAGTACTGGAAAAGCGGTTGACAGTTACAAATTGAATGATTTAGAAAACCAATTCAGTTTACCAGCTGCAAACATGAGTTTTGGAGCACAATTGGCAGACGGGGTTCGCGTTAACCTAGATCTGTATCTTTCAGCCAGACACCATAATGAAACATGGGTGAAAGGCGGGTATTTACAAATTGACAAGTTAGACTTCATTAAAAAAGATTTCTTGGCTGATTTCATGAAATATGCAACCATCAAAATTGGGCAAATGGAAAACAATTACGGAGATGCCCATTTTAGAAGATCTGACAATGGAAACGTCATCATGAATCCCTTTATTGACGGTAATATTATGGATTCTTTTCAAACTGACATGGGAGCCGAATTATACTACAATAAAGGCGGTTTTGTAAGTATGTTTGGAATCACTAATGGTAAATTAAATCAATCTGTTGCTGAAATTGTTCCATCTGTACCAACCGTTAGTGCACCAGATCCAAACACAACCATCAGTCCAACTTTTTTGCTTAAGTTAGGGTACGACAAACAAATCGATAAAGATTTGAGAGTAAGAATTACAGGATCACTGAATCACAACTCCAATATGAGCTCAAACCCTTGGAATTCAGACAGGGCAGGTAGCCGTTATTTTGGTGTAATGTCTCACCAACAATATAAATATGATGGTACTACTTTAATAAACAACTTTAATCCAACTTCTTATCCAACTTCAGGTAGATTTGACCCTGCTTTCGGAAACTGGTATACTGCACTGATGTTTAACCCTTTCTTGAAGTACAAAGGACTTGAGTTCTTCGGAACAGCTGAATTTGCAAAAGGGGGTGATAAAAAAGGCGTTGATACCTCACGTAGTGTAAGACAATATACCGGAGATGTAGTCTATCGATTTGGAGCAACTGAACAATTTTATGTTGGTGGAAGATACGGTACCGTGTCCGGAAAACTATCAAATGCTGACGCTAAAGCGGTTAGCATAAACAGATTTGAGTCTAGCATAGGTTGGTTTATGACTAAAAACATTTTGGCCAAATTAGCCTACACCAGTCAAAACTACAAAGACTATGCAGAATTAGCTTCAAATCCAGCTAGTTCGGGTACTGCCACAAGTTTAAATGATTTAAAAGGAGGTAAATTCAGTGGTTTAATGTTTGAAGCCGTAATTGCATTCTAATTAAATGTTATTGAAAACTGGTAAGATTATTGTCTTGCCAGTTTTAATATTTTGAGAAAAAATGATTAACTTTATGTTATGAAAAGGCTTATTAGTTTACTGGTAATTTTTTTGATATTTGATTTATCATCATCAGCCCAAACTTTGGTTTCTGCCGAACTTTTGAAAAATAGTTCACTAACCATAAGCGGTTCAACAAACGTAGTTTCGTTCAAGTTGTTTCAAAACGGCGATAAACTCTCCAGAAGCAAATTAACAATTGCAACCACACAATCCCAGAACAAAATAACTTTAAGTCAAAACCAACTTTCGGTAGTGGTAAAAAATTTTGTTTCTAATAACCCAATGGCTTTGAGGGACTTCTTAAAACTATTAAAATCAGACACCTACCCTACTCTACAAGTCCAACTCAATTATCTTGACTTACGACCACTTTCTGAAAAAGAAGAGTCCTACAGCGGAAACGCATTAGTAAGCATTACGATAACCGGTATCACTAGACATTACTCTATCCCAATTTCTTTAAGCGGTAATGGAGATTTGTATACCGTTAATGGAATTAAAAAATTGAGTATTCGCGATTTTGGGCTTACTCCGCAAACCAAAATGATGGGAATGATAAAGGTAAGTGAGTGGATCGATATTGATTTTCACATGATTTGCAAGATAAGAACAGCAGGTGATGTCGCAAAACTCTAGATTTCACAAGTAATGCAATTCCGGATTTTCAGAATCACCCTAAGGGTGATTTTTTATTTAAAAAATAGTTTTTTGGATACCGAAGACAAAAAAAATATGCCAAAAAAAAAGAATACTGTAAATTATTCCACTCCTATTTTCTACATGAATTACTTCCGAATTATTTAGTTCAAAAAACATTCGATTCGTTGAATTTCTATCTATTTTTGTCGTCGGTATACCAAACGATTTTTTAATCCAAGAATGCTACAAAATTAAAAAAAACTTTTATGAAAAATATACAAATTCTAGTTCTATTTCTTATTGGAGCCATGCTTACCGTTATAGGTGCACTATTCAAAATCACAAACGAGCGTAAAGATTGGACTAGTTTCTTTCTAATTGTTGGGATGACTTTTGAAGCCGTTGCCGGAATTTTATTAATTCTTAAATTATTTAAGAAGAAAAACAAAAAAGATTCATTTCTTGATGGTTAATATTTCTTGATGAACTTCCAAACTGCTTTTATTGGAAATAAAAAAAGCTTCATTCTCAATATTTGAATGAAGCCTTTTTTATGTAAATATTTTTTTTTAGCGTTGTTGTCTCGCCACTTCTCCATGATGGGCTAAATCCAATCCAACCTCTTGTTCCACATCGGTTACACGAACAGGAATAAACTTATTGATAATTTTAAACAAAAATAAGGTAAAAAAGAATGCGTAACTTGTAGCAAAGACTATTGCGATGCATTCTTTAAACAATAACATCCCATCACCGCCAAAGAACAATCCGTTTGGAATTACTGAATTAATAGAATTATTGGCAAAAAAACCCAAACAAACGGTTCCAATAATCCCACCCATTCCGTGAACTCCCCATACATCTAGCGCATCATCCCATCCTTTCTTTTCTTTGTATTTTACAGCCGCAAAACAACCACAAGCTGCAACAATACCAATAATTGCAGAGGAATAAATATCAACATAACCGGCAGCAGGAGTAATTGTAGCCAACCCAGCAACAGCACCCGTCATTAATCCAATAAATGTCGGTTTCTTTTTACCTGTATTCCATTCTATCAACAACCAAGTAACCGCTGCAAATGAGGCCGCCGTATCTGTATTTAAAAAAGAAGAAATCGTAATGGAATTAACTGCCAATTCACTTCCCGCATTAAATCCATACCAGCCAAACCAAAGCAATGCAGTTCCGATGGCAACTAAAGGAATATTGTTTGGTTCATGTTTATTTTGTCGTCGGCCCACAAAATAAACGGAAGCCAACGCTGCAAAACCCGCAGTTGCGTGTACCGTGATTCCTCCAGCAAAGTCAAAAACTCCCCACTCTGCAAGTAATCCTCCTCCCCAAACCATGTGAACGAAAGGATAGTAAACAAATATTTGCCATAAAATCAAGAAAAACACATAGGATTTAAAAGTAACTCGATTAATAAAAGCCCCCGTGATCAGCGCGGGAGTTATGATTGCAAACATCATTTGATAAGCGATAAAAATATATTCAGGAAAACGTTTATCAGGCGAATAAAGGGTTGAAGGTGTAACTCCGTGATAAAATGCTTTATCAAAATTTCCTATTATTCCAAAAAAATCAGTTCCCGAATGCATATTTCCGCTAAAGCAAACTGAATAACCAAAAGCAAACCAAAGCACAGTGCCTATTCCCATGGAAACAAAACTCTGCATCATAATGCTTAGAATATTTTTATTACACCCCAAACCTCCGTAAAAAAACGCAAGACCAGGCGTCATCAGCATGACTAAACTAGTGGCCAAAATCATAAAAGTGGTTAAACCTACATCTAACATAATCGTATTTTTAAATTCAAGGCAAAAGTAAACAAATGTGTCAATATTTATTTTACATTTTTTATAAAAATTATTAACTTTAATTACAAAAACATGGCATTTTGGCTTATTTATTACCATTTCAAACAGTAACCCCCTAAAAAAATGGGAGTGTCGAAAAAATAAAGCCGTAAAAATCATTTTTTTTGAACAATGCCAAAAAATAGACTAAAAAAGAAGTGCGTTATTATTTGATTCTCAATTTTATACCTTTGCCGTTATTTAATTGGATAAAAATGAACATTAAACTCATCGCCATTGGCAAAACCGACAATAAAAATCTACAATCGTTAATCGATGAGTATCAAAAACGCTTGTCTTTTTATATCAAGTTCGATTTGGAGATTATTCCGGATATCAAGAATGTAAAAAACTTGTCCGAAAGCCAGCAAAAGGAAAAAGAAGGTGAAATGATTTTGGCTAAAATAATGCCAACTGACCAACTTATTTTATTGGACGAGAACGGGCAACCCTTTTCGAGCGTTGCTTTTTCTGAAAAATTGCAAAAAAAAATGAATTCAGGCGTGAAGACTTTAGTTTTTGTAATTGGCGGGCCTTATGGTTTTTCGGAAACGGTTTATACCAAAGCGCAAGGAAAAATTTCGCTTTCGCTAATGACTTTTTCGCATCAAATGGTGCGTTTGTTTTTTATCGAACAATTGTATCGCGGATTCACGATTTTAAGGAATGAACCGTATCATCATCAATAGGAAATGGTCAGTTTGCAGTGGCAGTGTTCAGTTGCCGTGATGTGAAGATTTTTCAGATTTAGTAGATGAATTCCTGATTAGTTAAATTCAAATTGAGCATTGAAAATTTTAAACTTTGGATAAAAATTTCGTCTTGAATGTAACCTCCATAACTTAAATCATTTGAAAAGCAAAATTGAAGATTTATTCCTTTTTCAATTATAGATTCATTCAAAAAACTTTCCAATTTATCTTTCTTTATGACTAAACCATTTACCGAAATTTTATTGTTTTTATCAAAAAAAACATTCACGCCAAACTTTGGTTTTTTCATTTCATAATACACTTTCGTGAATGGTAGAAATGCCATATTCTTATGAATACTATCCTCATACGAATAGTAATTCTGGGCCAATTCGTTTTTGTGGGCGACTTCACTTCTCTTTTTTTCCTGCAATTTCATCACTTCGGGAATAACCAATCGCAAGGGCAATCGCTTGTCGATATTGAGAATCCAATTGGTTGTGATAATCGAATTTTTTCGGTTCACTTCCGCCAAAGTATCTTTGCCCTTGGTTCTAAAAAAAATATAAATCGGCGAATGATCTTCTACATTAGAAACGATTACCACATTCGATTTTGGCAATAAAACATCTTCTTTGTTCCCGCAGGAAAGCAACATCAAAAGGATTAATAGACTAAAATACTTCATTATTGTCTGTTTAGTTTATTGAACAAAGTAACACATTCCATCGCTTCTTTCACATCATGAACACGAAGGATTTTGGCCCCTTTGGTCAAGGCAATGGTGTTTAAAACAGTGGTTCCGTTTAGTGCTTCTTGAGCATTGGAATTTAAGGCTTTATAAATCATTGATTTTCTGGAAAATCCTGCCAATAAAGGCAATTCTAGCATTTCAAACAAACCCAGTTTTCGCAAAACTTCATAATTTTGTTCCACTGTTTTGGAAAAACCAAAGCCAGGATCTACAATCAAGTCATTAATGCCGTAACTTCTCGCTTTAGCAATTCTTTCTGAAAAATAGAAAAGTATTTCTTTGACGATATTTTCATAATTCGTCATAGTTTGCATAGTTTGTGGTGTTCCCCGCATATGCATCATGATATAAGGAACATTATATTCCGCAATGGTTTCCAACATTTTATCATCCAGATTTCCTGCCGAAATATCGTTGATAATGGCCGCTCCATTTTCGAGGCAAACTTTAGCAACTTCGCTTCTAAAAGTGTCAATAGAAATTAGGGTTTCAGGGAATTTTTCTAAAATCAAATTTACGACAGGGACAATCCTGTTTAACTCCTCCTTTTCCGAAACAAATTCGGCACTAGGCTTACTGGAATAAGCACCAACATCGATGAATGTTGCGCCATCAGTCAACATTTTTCCGACTTGCGACAAGATTACACTTTCGGTTTTATACTGCCCTCCGTCAAAAAAAGAGTTGGGAGTTACATTCAAAATCCCCATTACTTTGGGCGCTGTTAAATCGATAAGTTGTCCTTTGCCGTTAATTGTCATTTTCAAAATCAAAAATCGTTAGCTATCATTCTTCAATCCAAAAAATTATCCTTATTTTTGTGACAAATATACAGCATTAAATGAACATTACTTCACAGGAATATGATAAGGTAATCGCAATTTGCCGTTCCCTTTTTATAAATAAAATGAAAGATTACGGCAGTGCTTGGCGCATCCTGAGATTGCCGTCATTGACAGACCAAATTTTTATAAAAGCTCAAAGGATAAGGAGTTTACAGGAAAACAAAGTTCGAAAAGTGGACGAAGACGAAACTGGTGAATTCATCGGAATCATTAATTATTCTATTATGGCTTTGATCCAACTCGAACTTGGCGTTGCCGATCAACCAGATTTAGACGTAGAAAAAGCTACCCAATTATATGACACCAAAGTCAAACTCACCAAGGAATTAATGGAAAACAAAAACCACGATTATGGTGAAGCTTGGCGCGAAATGCGGGTGAGTTCATTGACAGATTTAATCTTGCAAAAACTGCTTCGCGTGAAACAAATCGAAGACAATAAAGGAAAAACTTTGGTGTCTGAAGGAATCGACGCCAATTACCAGGATATGATTAATTATGCTGTTTTTGCTTTGATTTTAATGAAAAATAAAAATTAATAACCTTTTAAGGTCATTTTTAAATAATACAAAACCATGAAAAACTTCATCACTCAATTCTCCAGACTTTTCGTTGGGATTTTATTCATTATTTCAGGTCTAATAAAACTGAATGACCCTATTGGATTCTCGTATAAACTGGCGGAATATTTTAGTGAACCTGTTTTTAATTTACCTTTTTTCGTGCCTTATGCATTAGCAATAGCTTTATTCTTGGTTATCCTAGAAGTGGTTTTGGGTGTTATGCTACTGATTGGTTACCATTCAAAATCTACGATTAGGAGCTTACTGGTTTTGGTGGTAATGTTCACCTTTTTAACCTTTTATTCTGCTTATTTCGACGTGGTGAAAGATTGTGGTTGTTTTGGTGATGCTTTGCATTTAACCCCTTGGCAATCCTTTACAAAAGACATTGTGCTTTTATTTTTTATAGTAATTCTGCTATTCAATCAAAAACTAATTAAGCCATTATTTTCGAATTCGGCACAGCATATTTTGGCTTTTTCAAGTATCGCCTTGTGTGCTTTTATGGGCTATTGGGTGATTAATCATTTACCTATAATAGATTTTAGACCTTATAAAATAGGAAACAATATCCAAAAGGGTATGGAGATTCCGGAAGGTGCACCAAAATCGGTAGTAGAGATGATTTTTATCTATAAAGTAAATGGGGTTGATAAGGAATTTGCCGAAAAGGATTTGATGTCGATTCCTACTGGGGCCACATTTGTGGATAGAAAAGACAAGGTAATAACGGAAGGTTACGTTCCTCCTATCCATGATTTTGCAATGGAAAAAGACGGCATAGACCATAAAGATGAATTTCTGAAAGAACCAAAATTACTTATGATTGTGGCTTATGATTTGGCCAAAGCCAATGAAAGCGGAATGGAAAAATTGGAAAAACTACATCAAAACGCACTAAAAAAAGGATATAAAGTAATAGGAATGACAGCCTCATCACCTGAAGAAACTACCAGAACTAAAAACCAATTTGGCCTTTCTTTCGAATTCTATTTTTGTGATGGGATAGCTTTAAAAACTATTGAAAGGGCCAATCCAAGTATAGTTATTCTTGAGAAAGGGACGATTAAGCAAAAAGTGCATTACAATGATATTGACAACTTGAATTTATAATCCATATAAGAGTAGTAAATTATGAGTAGTAGAACTGAAAGAAGAAAAAAACGAAAAGTATTAATTATTATTAGTTGTTTCGTATTTGCTATTGGTTATTACTTGCTTAACGTAGTATCTACCTGGTTTGAAGTACCCTTAGGTAATATATTTTACGTTATTATAGGTTGTACTCTAATGGCAGCTTCCGGTGTATACATTGGCTATACTATTAAAATAGTATATTTCACCAAGAAAAAGAAAAGAACACGTCTTTTTTATATAGACGACCCTTCTAAAGATCCAAAATTAAAATAAGAACTTTATTAACTCTATTTGAAACTAAAAATGTTCAGCACAATTATTCAATGAAAAAAATAGTCGTATTATTGGTCACTTTAGCAATCATTTCCTGTTCTAATGCGCAAAAAACAGAGTTTTCTAATGAAGCTTTGTCAGCAAAATTGTTGACTACTGGGGGAGGTGAAATCGCCTTTAATACCATAGTAAAAAATCACAAGGAAAAAACCTTGCTAATCGAGGTATGGGCTTCCTGGTGTGGGGATTGCGTGAAGGCAATGCCAAAAATACATGAATTGCAAACCAACAATCCCGATGTTGACTATTTGTTCATTTCAATGGACAAAACAGCTAATCAGTGGAAAGAAGGAATTGCAAAATATGATTTAAAAGGCGAGCATTTCATGGCCAAGGACCAAATGAAAGGCATTTTCGCAAAAGCAATAGATTTAGATTGGATTCCTAGATATATAATTATTGACAAAACTGGAAAAATAGTGCTTTACAGAGCGATTGAAACTGATTTTGAACAAATAAATACCACCTTAAAAGAATTAAAACAATAGAAATAAATTTAAAAAAAAACTAAAAATGAGAAAGAAGATTGTAGCAGGTAACTGGAAAATGAACAAAAATGCAGAACAAACTGAAGATTTATTAAACGAATTAATAGCACAAATCCCTACGGAAAGCAATGCGCAGGTAATTGTAGCGCCTACATTTGTCAATCTGGCTTCAGCTGTAGATCATTTAGAGTTTACGTCTATCAGCGTTGCAGCCCAAAATATGCATCAGGCGGAAAGTGGCGCTTATACTGGTGAAATCTCGGCCGATATGCTAAAAAGCGTCGGTATAAATACCGTGATTCTTGGGCATTCAGAGCGCAGAGCCATTTTTCACGAAACCGATGCCTTGATTGCCAATAAGGTGGACACGGCTTTAAAACATGACATGACAGTTATTTTTTGCTTTGGCGAGGAATTGAAAGACCGTCAATCAAACAACCATTTTAATATTGTGGAAAACCAATTGAGAGATGGATTATTTCACATAAAAGCAAAAGACTGGGAGAATGTTATTTTGGCTTATGAGCCAGTTTGGGCAATTGGAACAGGCGAGACTGCCAGTCCTGAACAAGCCCAGGAAATGCATGAATTTATTAGAGAAACTGTTCGCAAAGCTTTTGGAAGCGATGTTGCCGAAGATGTTTCCATTCTTTATGGAGGAAGCGTAAAACCAGATAATGCAAAAGAAATTTTCTCTAAACCAGATGTAGACGGAGGCCTCATCGGTGGAGCAGCCCTTAATGCAAAAGATTTTGTGGCGATTGTGAACGCCATTTAAAAATAAAGTAGAACATATTGAAAAAGAGATTTGGATGCTATTCGAATCTCTTTTTTGTTTTTCACAATCCAACAAAAGAGATTCTTACCTTTGCAAAAAAAAAATTATGTCAAATATATATTTAGGCTTTCATTTTACGGTTGAACCAAAAGATTTAGGTTCGGAAATTCTTATTGCCGAATTGGGTGAACTGCCGTTTGAGAGCTTTATCGATAGTGATTTGGGAATAGTTGCTTATATACAAAAAGACTTTTGGACTGAAAACATATTGGATGATTTATTCATTTTGAATTCTCCGGAATTCACTATTTCTTACAAAATTGAAGAAATTGACCAAGTCAATTGGAACGAAGAATGGGAGAAGAATTTTGAACCTATCGATGTAGATGGAAATTGTCATGTACGTGCCCCTTTTCACCCAAAAACAAAAGCCGAATTTGACATTGTAATCGAACCAAAAATGAGTTTCGGAACGGGTCACCATGAAACCACGCATATGATGATTCAACATTTGTTGGAAATCGACGTTACAGGAATGAAGGCTTTGGATATGGGTTGCGGAACAGCTATTTTAGCCATCTTGGCTGAAATGAAGGGCGCTCAACCTATTGATGCAATTGATATTGACAACTGGTGCTATTTGAATTCCATAGAAAATGCCGAACGCAATAATTGCAGACATATTACGGTTTATGAAGGGG
>JBIKPM010000134.1:0-6051 GCA_044357435.1 Flavobacterium sp.
GAACTCATCGGAATCAATACCATGATTTCGTCACCAACAGGAAGTTACACAGGATATTCTTTTGCGATTCCTTCTAATATTACCCGAAAAATAATCGAAGATATTATGGAGTTTGGCAATGTGCAACGGGGCATTTTGGGCGTTGAAGGGGGCGAATTGAATGCTACCGCTTCCAAAGAATTAGGCATTACCGAAACACAAGGTTTTTACATCAAAAAAGTGAATACAAAATCGGGAGCCGAGAATGCAGGGCTTCAAAAAGGGGATATTATAATAAAATTAGACAACCAAAACATAGCAACTTTTGCCGACCTTTCAGGATATATCAACACAAAAAGACCTAACGACAAGGTGCAAGTAACCTTTATTAGGGATGGCAAAAACAAAGTGGTTCCCGTTATTTTAAGCAAAAACGAATTGTTTGGCACAGAATTCAAAGGAATGGAATTGGAGAACATAGACGCCAATGATAAGAAGAAATTCCATCTGGATTATGGTGTAAAAATTAAATCCATAAGTAACGCAAACCTAAAACAATATGAGGAAGAACTCAAGGGAAATATTATTTTAAGCATCGACAACGTAAAAGCAACGGACATCGAAACGGTTTCAAAACTTTTGAACCAAAAAGACGAAAACCAAAGTATGCGAATTGAAATGATGGGCAAAAACGGGCAATTATTACAAATAATTCTTTAACATTTCCAACCCAAAAACAAGAAAACCGTCCTGATAAATTGTGAGTTATCAGGACGGTTTTTTTTATTTAACACCTTTCAATTCAATCAATAAAAATCCGTTTAATCCGTGTTATCTGTGGCTAATCAACTACTCCTTAGGTTTCGTCAAATAGTAGATAGGAATCCCCGTCAGCATAATCAAAACGCCCCAACCACAAGTCGAGAATTTCGTCAGCAACAAGGAAACACAAACTGCCGAGGCAATGATAATGTATAAAAAAGGAAGGAAAGGGTAGCCAAAAGCTTTATAAGGTCTTTCGGCATCGGGCATTTTCTTGCGAAGAATGAATATGCCGTAGATAGTCAAAATGTAAAATATCAGTACAATAATAATGACGAAGTCGAGTAAGTCGCCATATTTTCCTGTCAAACACAAAACCGAAGCCCAAACACACTGTACCCAAAGTGCCCAAGCCGGAACACTGGCATCATTCAATTCGGCCGCTTTTTTCAGAAACAAACCGTCTTTTGCCATCGTATAATAAACCCTGGCACCCGCCATAATCAAACCATTGTTACAGGCAAAAGTCGAAATCATAATCATTACCGCGATAATAATGGTTCCCATATCGCCAAAAGTATATTGCGAAGCCACCACGGCAACTCGATCGGATTTTGCTGTAGCAATTTCATCCAAAGGAATTACAGCCAGGTACATCAAATTGGTCAAGACATAAATAATAGTCACGATAAAAGTCCCCAAAAACAAACTCAGCCCTACGTTGCGTTTTGGATTTTTAATCTCCCCCGCAATAAAAGTCACGCCCACCCAGGCATCGCTGGAGAACAAAGAACCCACCATCGCGGCCGAAATTCCGGTAATCAAGGCCGTTCCACCAATGGGTAACCAAGATTTACTATCGGTATTAAAAGCACGTGGACTCCAAGCATTTGCCCAGTTGGCATTCCAAACATCCGCTTTGGCAGCGAGAAGAAATCCGAAAACAATCAAGCCAAACAAAGACAAAATCTTAATCACCGTCAAAACGGTTTGCATGGTTTTACTGTTTTTCACGCCACGGCTATTGATATAGGTCAGCAAAACAATGGTAATTATGGAAACAATTTGCGCTGCATTGAGTTTGAAAGCACCTATTTCATACAAAATATTTTCATCGCTCAAAGGCGGAACCAAATAAGCAGCGAATTTCGAAAACCCTACGCCCACCGCGGCAATGGTACCCGTTTGGATTACGGCAAAGAAACTCCAGCCATAGAGGAAAGCAATCAGTTTATTGTAGGCTTCCTTTAGGTACACATATTGTCCGCCCGCTTTGGGAAACATGGCGCTCAATTCGCCATAACTCACGGCGGCAATCATGGTAATTAATCCCGAAATAATCCAAATCAAAGTCAGCCACCCTGCCGAACCCACTTGACGTGCGATGTCTGAGCTTACAATAAATATTCCCGAACCGATCATCGAGCCCACTACGAGCATGGTTCCGTCTAATAACCCGAGTTCTCTTTTAAAATGGTCTTGGTTGTCGTTTTGCATAGTTTTTATCTTTTAGTTTGGCTAAAGATATAATTTTTTTTAAACAGATTAGTTTATTTGTAATTGTGAAAATTCATTCTGAAGATTTGTAAAGAATTATCTATATATTTGAATCCACAAATAAATAAAGTCTTACGTTTGTCAGACAAAGCGACCCAATTTAGGGGTGATAAGTCTAACATCGTCAGACCTACATACAAGTTATGCGTAATATTGAAAGACGAAATAACAATAAACAGGGATGCCGAAAACTGAATAGAGTAGGCGAATTTTAAAACTAATCAAATTATGGAAACAGCTATTCGAAAAAACAATGATCAAATCATCAAAGAAGCTAGAGAGGCTTTTAAAGGTCAATGGGGCAATGTCTTTTTAGCATTTCTTCTTTCAACATTAGTGAGTTTGGCAATTGGTTTAGGTGTATCACTAATTATGGCGCTAATTTTGGATGGACTTGATTCTGTTTTTAGCTACAATTTAATGACATTATCCTCGGTTATTTTGATACTTATAGGGGCTATGTTATGGCTTATTATTCAAGGTCGTTTTTGGATTTGGCAAAATAGCTACATTTTAAGAAAATCAAGAGGGGAGGATGTTAGTTATTCGGACTTTAGAACAATATTTGCAGGTTTTACAAGCCTTAATGAAATAAAAGCATCACTTCTGAATAAAGACCAATTAATAAAGAATCTTTTACCCGCAATTATATTATTACTTACGACTGTCACAATTTTACTTGGCTACGTATTATTAGTAATACCAGGAATAATTGTAAGCTTTATGCTAGCCCTAGTTCCATTTATTGCAGCGGAAGAAAATAATATTAGTCCAATGGACGCAATGAAGAAGAGCGCAGATATGATGGATGGTTACAAAATGAAATTATTTTGGTGCTGTGTTAAGTTAATCCCATTAGCTATTTTATGCGCATTACCTTGTGGCCTTGGATTGTTTTGGTTTGGACCTTATATGTCTTTTGTAATAGCTAAATTTTACGATGCGCACAAATAAACAGCATAATGGTTAAAATAAGGAGCTATTTAAGAACAAACAATTTTATTCCAATTGCTTGTTCTTACCTTTTACTTTCTGCATTATTAAAATCAACAACAGGAATCGATATTTGCATTCCTTGTATATGGCAGTCAATATTTGGCATTCATTGTCCCGGTTGTGGCCTAACAACTGCATTTATCAGTATGATAGAGTTTAACTTTAAAAATGCATTTGAAATCAATTGATTAATATTTATAATTGTTCCAATTGTAATTTACTATATGATACAAAACTATGTTAAATTTAGAAATGAATACAACGCATAACAGCACCTACAAGTAATTGGCGGTTCAGTGGTTAAATGAAGTTTTGTTCTTCGTATCAAGTTCAGTGCTGGCAAACAGTTTTCGTCTCCGAAATCTCCTCACTGGTGCTCGTCTGCGACGAGTACCTACTTAAATTAATAGTCAAATCGCAGCGTTTGCAACGCGGTTTGTTTCTAAAATAGCTCCTGTTGAGGCCGAAATGGTTTTTCATCAAAGAGATTATGTCATCAGTAGCTATAGGAATTATGAAGAAGATAATTCCGTTTTTTGCAATGTAAACATCGAACCTTTGTGGTGATATATCTTGAAGAACCGCGTTGTGAACGCTTTGTATAGTTTACAAAAGTAAGTAGGTACTCGTCGCAGACGAGCACCAGATGAAAATGCCACCAGCATTAGTAAAAGCCCACAACGAGTTAGATAAAGCAGTGGATTTGGCTTATAGACCCCAAGCGTTTACAAGTGAAGCCAACCGTATGGAGTTCTTATTTGAACTATACGAAAAATATACTGCAGACTTGTTTAGTAAAGAGAAAGTAAAAAAAATAAAAAAGACAGCTTGATAAAAATCATAAGGACGGCAAGAAATCCAATTCCCCGCTCTCACTAACCTAGTAAAAAAGAAAAACGCTCCAGTTTCCTAGAGCGTTTTTCTAAATACAATTGAAATTCCTTATGCATTAGCTTCAGCGGCAATCAAGTTTAATGCCGAGCCGGCAACGAACCACCCAATTTGACTTACATTATAAGTGTGGTTGGCCAAGATAGCGTCTTTAGTTCCATCAGCATGAACGAATTCTAATGTTAATGGTTTCGCTGGAGCAAAATCAACTAAATCTACGAAGTTAATCGTGTCATCTTCTTGTATTTTGTCGTAGTCTGCTTCATTGGCAAACGTAAGACCCAACATTCCTTGTTTTTTCAAGTTGGTTTCGTGAATACGGGCAAATGATTTTACCAAAACCGCTTTCACACCCAAGAAACGAGGTTCCATCGCTGCATGTTCGCGGGAAGAACCTTCCCCGTAATTGTGGTCACCCACAACAACGGAAGGAATTCCGGCTGCTTTGTAAGCACGTGCCACAGCAGGAACGGTATCGTATTGTCCTGTTATTTGATTTTTAACCGAATTGGTTTTTTCGGTAAAAGCATTCACTGCCCCAATCAACATATTGTTTGAAATATTATCCAAGTGACCACGGAAACGCAACCAAGGTCCCGCCATAGATATATGGTCGGTAGTACATTTTCCGAAAGCTTTAATTAATAATTTAGCTCCCATAATATTTTTTCCATCCCAAGCTTCGAATGGCGCTAAAAGCTGCAATCTGTCCGAAGTTTCACTTACCAAAATTTGAACACCCGAACCATCAGCTGCCGGTGCTTGGAATCCGTTATCTTCAACAGCAAAACCTCTTTTTGGCAATTCATCACCGTAAGGTGCCGTCAATTTTACCTCTTCTCCATTGTCGTTAATTAAAGTGTCTGTCAAAGGATTGAAATCCAAACGACCGGCAATGGCCAATGCAGCCACCATTTCTGGCGAAGTCACAAAAGCATGCGTATTTGGATTACCATCGGCACGTTTAGAGAAGTTCCGGTTGAAAGAGTGAACAATGGTGTTTTTTTCCTGCTTATCAGCGCCTGCCCTGTCCCATTGTCCGATGCAAGGACCACAAGCATTGGTAAATACTTTGGTTCCCATTTTTTCGAAAGTAGCGATGATTCCATCTCTTTCAATTGTATATCTAATTTGCTCTGAACCTGGGTTGATACCAAACTCCGCTTTGGGAGTGATTCCGTGTTCAACAGCCTGGTTTACGATAGACGCAGCGCGAGCCATATCTTCATAAGAAGAGTTGGTACAAGAACCAATTAATCCCCATTCTACTTTAATTGGCCATCCGTTTGCGGCAGCTTCCGCTTTCATTTTGGAAACTGGCGTCCCTCTATCCGGAGTGAAAGGACCATTGATGTGTGGCTCTAATTCCGAAAGGTTGATTTCGATTAGTTGATCAAAATACGTTTCTGGATTGGCATATACTTCTGGATCGGCGGTTAAGTAAGACGACACTTTATCGGCAGCATCCACCACATCCTGACGACCTGTTGCAGAAAGGTACCTTCTCATGGACTCGTCATAACCAAATGTGGAAGTGGTTGCGCCAATTTCGGCACCCATATTACAAATAGTTCCTTTTCCGGTACAAGACATTGAAGTTGCCCCTTCTCCAAAATACTCCACAATAGCGCCTGTCCCCCCTTTTACGGTAAGAATATCGGCTACTTTAAGAATTACGTCTTTGGGCGCAGTCCAACCCGATAATTTTCCGGTCAACTTCACCCCTATTAATTTTGGAAATTTCAGTTCCCATGACATTCCAGACATTACATCTACCGCATCAGCACCACCAACACCGATAGCCAACATTCCCAATCCACCTGCATTTACAGTATGGGAATCAGTACCGATCATCAAACCACCTGG
>JBIKPM010000135.1:0-6016 GCA_044357435.1 Flavobacterium sp.
TCATAAAAATCCAGTTGATGGTATTGGCCGCAAACCAGTGGGTAAGTTCTAATTCTCTAAGAAAATTGTGTAGAGCGAAAAAAATGGTTTCAAATAACCATTGAATTCCTTCAAAAAATGCTTTCATCTCGTTAATTTTATTTGTTAATTGTATTCGATGTAAATCGCCATAGTATTTATTTTGATGAAAAAAATTTACTTGGCTCGTTTCATCTTTGCGTAAGTATTATATTTACAGCCACAAAAGTATAAAATATCCTTATGATAACAAGTGTTTTCAAAAAATCTACGCCATTAAATTTTATTTTGGTTGTAATTTTAATGCTGGTTTTCTTTTTAATCTATCAATTTCAAGACTTGACTTGGACCAATTCTGCCTATTCAATTTTTAAAAAAGCAGGATTATTTTTTGTTTTGTTAGCCTCTATTTTTATTGCAAATTTTATCGCCAAGAAAAACGGATTGAGCAAAGACAGTAGCTACACGATTTTATTCTACTTTTTGTTCCTGTTATTTTTTCCTTCTGTACTGAATAACCTAAATATAATTGCGTCCAATTTTTTTATTCTTCTAGCCCTTCGCAGGTTAATTTCGTTGCAATCACTAAAAGCTTCCAAAGAGAAAATATTCGATGCCTCATTGTGGATTTTTATAGCGGCATTGTTTCATTTCTGGAGCATTCTGTATATTGTTTTGGTATTTATTTCCATACTTTTCCATGTATCTAGAGATTACAGAAACTGGATATTACCTTTTATTGCTTTTTTTGCAGTGGGAATCATATCCGTATTTTTTTCAATAACGTTCCATAAAAACCTAATAGAATTTATAAATGCGAATGCGACGACTAATCTTGAAATGGATTATTTCACCAATAACTATCAAAACGCAGCCTTTTCCATCTATTTAACTATAGCGTTATTTTTTGTCATTTCCATGTTTGCCTCCCTTTCCAATAAACCTATGTTATTGCATACCTCATTTAAAAAAATTATTGCTTCCTTTTTTATTGGAATGATAATTTTTCTAATTTCGCCTGA
Organism: Flavobacterium sp.; assembly: GCA_044357435.1. Taxonomy (GTDB): domain Bacteria; phylum Bacteroidota; class Bacteroidia; order Flavobacteriales; family Flavobacteriaceae; genus Flavobacterium. The sequence continues at coordinate 1,041 of JBIKPM010000135.1, forward strand.
TAAGAGTAATGATTTATTACTGTTTACTTTTGCTCCATTGGTAATGATGGCGACAAGTCACATTGAAATTAAGCAGTTGAAATTGAAGCAGGAAATCGTTTTGTTTGTAGTTATGGTCTGCAGTTTCTTTGCGTTTTTCTCTCAATTATAATTTATTTCCAAAAGCCAAATCACCGGCGTCACCCAAACCTGGAACAATATATTTTTTTTCATTCAATTTTTCGTCCAACGCCGCTACCCAAAGATGGCAGGAATCAGGCAAATGTTCTTCGAGATAGGCAATGCCTTCTGGCGCAGCAACAATAACGGCAATATGAATTTCTTTTGGAGTTCCCCTTTCCATTAATTTAGTATAGACAGCAAGGATTGACTGCCCTGTAGCAAGCATGGGGTCAAGCAATACTAAGTTTTTGTTTTCAATATCGGCTACAGCTTGGTATTGAACCACGATATCAAAATAATCATCGTTGTTGGGATGGTGTCGAAAGGCCGAAATAAAACCATTTTCGGCATTGTCAAAATAATTCAAAAACCCCAAATGCATCGTTAGTCCGGCTCTCAAAATAGAACATAAAACCAATTGATCTTCAATTTCGGTGGTTTTTTTAACTCCAAGAGGAGTTTGGATGATGATATCTCTATAATGCAAATTTTTGCTCAATTCATAAGCCATTACTTCGCCAATACGCTCCATATTTTTTCGGAAACGCATACTGTCTTTCTGAACTTCCACGTTTCGTATTTGTCCCAAAAAATGATTCAGGATGCTATTGTTTTCGGACAGATAATGAATTTGCATGGCTTGATTTGGCATTAGGATTTAGAACATCAAACTTTGAAAGTTTTTTCAAACTATAAAAGTATAAAAAAGTATCTTTGTCTTTATAAATTAAAAAAATATGTTTTCAAAATTAGCCTATTCCGTTTTTGAACAAAGTATTCAAGATTATCACCAATTTGATACTGTAGACCAACCCATAAACAATCCATTCCCGAAGGAAAAATTGGAACATTTATTATATCTAAAAAACTGGATTGACACCGTTCAATGGCATTTCGAGGATATTATCCGTGATCCTAATATTGACCCAGTAGCAGCACTAACCTTGAAAAGAAGAATTGATGCTTCCAATCAGGAACGTACGGATATGGTAGAATACATTGACGGTTATTTTCTTCAAAAATATGCTCATGTTAGTGTAAAAGACACTGCCAAAATTAACTCTGAAAGTCCGGCTTGGGCATTTGACAGATTGTCTATTTTGGCCTTAAAAATTTACCACATGAACGAAGAAGCCACTCGTGAGGAAGCTTCCCAAGAGCACAGAGACAAATGTCAAGTGAAATTAAATGTGTTGTTGGAACAAAGAACAGATTTGTCAACCGCAATAGAGGATTTACTGACAGATATTGAAAACGGCGATAAATTCATGAAAGTCTACAAACAGATGAAAATGTATAATGATGATGATTTGAACCCGGTTTTGTACCAAAACAAGAAGTAAATTATATTTGTAAGAAACAAATTTGTCTATGATAACTATTGATAAACTGAAAAAGCTCAAGGAGTCAGAAGACAAAGTTGAATTTAAAAAAGGTGAAGGCGGAAATATTTCTTATGATGGCGGTAGTAAGACAAAACCTGGAGATAGAAGAAGATGTGTTTTAGGTTATGTGACAGCTTTATGCAATGAAGAAGGAGGGTATTTGGTTGTTGGAATGAGTGACAATTATCCTCACGAGGTAATTGGCACAAAACAAAATTTGAATTCAATTGGCGAGTTAGAAGCAAGAATATATACAGACTCAGGGATTCGTCCAAAAGTATATGAACTCTATGAAAACCAAAAAAGAGTTTTGGTGATAGAAGTTCCAAGCCGTCCAGCAGGAAAAATTTTTAAATTTGAAGACGTTGCTTTAATGCGTGTTGGTGAAGAGTTAAAACCAATGTCTGACGCAGTTTATTTAAAAATTATTCAAGAACAAGAACCAGATTTTTCTCAATTAATTTGCGAAGGTTTAACAGTTTCAGATTTAGATTCACGTGCAATTTCGGTTTTAAAAGAAAAATACTCAATTAAACAAAATAATCCACAGTTCAAAACATTACAGGATGAACAAGTGCTTTCAGATCTAGAACTTTCAAAAAACGGAAAACTGACAAATGCAGCTTTAATTCTTTTGGCAAGAAAAGAGATTATTAAAGAAAAATTACCACAAGCTTCAGTAATGTTAGAATATAGAAATTTTGAAAATCAAATACCTTTTGATAACAGAATTCCATTTATTGAGCCTTTTTTTCTTCTAATAGACGAACTTTGGAAAACGATTAATTTAAGAAATGGAAGTTTTCCAATTCAAGAAGGATCCTATATTTTTAACGTTCCTTACTTTAATGAAGAGGTTATTAGGGAGTCTGTAAATAATGCGATAACTCATCGTGATTATAGAAAAACATCGGAAATTGTGATTAAACAATTTCCTCAAAGACTTGATATTATTAATGCGGGTGGTTTTCCAGTAGGGGTGACTTTAGAGAATTTATTAAGAATCCCAAGCACTCCTAGAAATAGATTATTAGCCGATGTTTTGCAAAAAACAGGAATTGTTGAACGTTCGGGACAAGGGGTCGACAAAATTTATTACAATACACTTTCAGAAGGGAAAGCAGAACCAGATTATACCAAATCAGATAATTTTCAAGTAAATTTAAAATTGTCCGCAATAATAGAAGATAGAGCCTTTGCATTATTTATTGATTCTATTCAGAAAGAATTACCAATAAATGATAAACTTTCAGTTTTAGAGATAATTACTTTAAATAAAATCAAAAACAAAATTTCGAAAAAAGATTTAGATTCGGAGCAAATAAATAAGCTTTCGGATAAGAAACTGATTGAAAAAAGGGGAAAAACAAATGCAGTATTTTATATTCTGTCTAAAGATTATTATGAGTTTACAGATGAAAAAGCAAAATATTATAATCTTAAAGAGATAGATGACGATCAGGTTTTTAGTACTATTATGCAATATTTATCTAAAGAAGAAAAAGCAAAAATGAAAGATTTTGTGGGACTTTTTGAGGATAAATTATCAAGAAAACAAGTTCGATTTAGAGTTGAAAAGCTTGTTAAAAATAAAATGCTTAAACAAGAAGGTGAGGGTTCAACCTCTATTTATGAAATAGGAGAGAATTATGTAAAAGAAATGGAGGTCATTTTTCAAGCTTTAGATATAGGTATGAAAGCAATAAGAAAGGAAAAATAAATAAAGCTAAATGGCCAAAGAAAGACCATCAAATTGTTGAAAACTCAGCTAAATTGTTAACAAGCATGACGCAAACAGTTGATTTTCAAGCAATTTTTTAAAAACTAAATGGCCAAAGAATGGCCAAAAAATCACCACATTTTAAAACATTTCACCACATTTTTCAAGAGTTTTCAAATCAAAGTATTCAAAACTTGTCAAAAAAAATCCAACATATAGCCGTCATGAGACTTTCCGCAATGGGAGATGTCGCTATGACGGTTCCTGTTTTAAGGGCTTTAGCACAACAAAATCCTGAACTCAAAATCACGGTAATTTCCCGACCTTTTTTCAAACCTTTTTTTGAGGTAATTCCAAATGTGTCTTTCTTTGCTTTCGACGAAAAAAAACGCCACAAAGGATTCCTTGGACTGTTGCGATTATTCCAAGATTTAACAGCTTTAAATATTGATGCTTTTGCTGATTTGCATAACGTGTTGCGTTCTAAAGTGGTTCGAACGCTTTTCGCTTTGAGTGGCAAAAAAACAGCTTCGGTCAATAAAGGCAGAGCCGAAAAAGCGGCCTTAACAAGAGCTAAAAATAAAATTTTCAAACCATTGCCCACGATGTTCGAAAGACACAAAAAAGTGTTTGAAGAATTGGGTTTCACTGTAGACTTATCCAATCCAATATTTCCAAAAAAGGCAAATTTAGATACTGAAATTATTGATTTAATTGGAGAAAATTATCAGAAACTAATAGGAATTGCCCCTTTTGCCCAATACGATTCGAAGATGTATCCTTTGGATTTAATGCAGCAAGTCATCGACCAATTAACTGAAAACAAGAACCATAGAATCCTGCTTTTTGGAGGAGGAAAAAAAGAAATTGAATTGCTGGATTCCCTTTCAAAAGACAAAGAAAACGCGATTGTTGTTGCTGGGCAACTCAAGTTCCGGCAGGAATTGCAACTCATCAGCAATCTCGATGTGATGCTTTCTATGGATTCAGGGAATGCCCATATTGCGGCAATGCTTGGCGTGAAAGTGATTACACTTTGGGGCGCCACGCATCCTTTTGCTGGTTTTTCACCTTTCAACCAGCCTTTTGAAAATGCCTTGACTGCAGATAGAGGTTTGTACCCAAAATTGCCCACTTCGGTGTATGGGAATAAAAAAGTGGCAGGCTATGAAGAGGCAATACGAACTATTCCTGTGGAGAAAATAGTGTTCAGTATTCAGTCGCAGTGTTCATTCTCATAATCTGAAACTAACTTATAGCCAAATCTTCTCATCGTTACACCGTTTCAAAATATAACTTTTCAAGTTAGAAATGGTTTCTTGATAAGCTGTAGTTTCAAAACCAAAACGCTCGTGTTCCATTTGCTGTTTCTCGATGGCATTGCAACCTTTGATGACTTCTTTGAGCATGTTGAGCATCACCAATTCTTTATTGTTCGTCTTCGGATGGCGAGTAGCCATAAATCTCTTTTTTGAATTTTAACGTTCCGCTGCCTGTGGTCTGTTGTGGGGGTTCGTAACCACTCAATTTTCGGCTTTGCAGAAAATTGATGCGAAACGGTAATTCCACTAAATTCCAGCTAGCTCAAAATGGCTGTGTGTGCCCTGCATCCGCAGGACACACTCTGTAGTGTCGAAGAAAAATTCGAAAATACAAATTTCGGATTAAGAATCAAAATTATGGAGTGTTATTTTTCTAGAGGGTGTAAG
>JBIKPM010000136.1:0-5996 GCA_044357435.1 Flavobacterium sp.
TTGCTTAATCCCGCGCTGTTATTTGTTACTGTTGCTGTTCCACAAGTATCGTTACCCGAGAAGCTGGCCAACCAAGCTGCATATGCTGCGGCATTGGTAGCAGGATTGCATTCTACAGTTAGCATATCAGATGGGGCAACAGTCCAAGTTGGGTCTGTTGTGTCAGAAACAGTAATATTTTGTGTGGCACTGGTAGTTGGGTTGCCACAGTTGTCAGTGGCTTTCCAAGAGCGGTGAATCACGTAGTTACCGGCACAAGAACCTGCCGTGGTAGTCTCAGTCAACACCACACCGGCAGTGTCTATTCCACTGCAATTATCAATGGCCGTAACGGTAGCCGCTGGAGGTATTGCAGCGCAGTCAGCGGTAGTGTCTGCAGGCACACCTGATAATACAGGGCCTGTTGTATCAGAAACAGTAATATTTTGTGTGGCACTGGTAGTTGGGTTGCCACAGTTGTCAGTGGCTTTCCAAGAGCGGTGAATCACGTAGTTACCGGCACAAGAACCTGCCGTGGTAGTCTCCGTCAACACCACACCGGCGGTGTCTATTCCACTGCAATTATCAATGGCCGTAACGGTGGCCGCTGGAGGTATTGCAGCGCAGTCAGCGGTAGTGTCTGCAGGCACACCTGATAATACAGGGCCTGTTGTATCAGTAACAGTAATATTTTGGATACAAGTAGAAAAATTTCCGCAATTGTCAGTGGCTTTCCAAGTACGTTTGATTACATGATTACCAGTACAACTGCCTGGCGTATCAAAATCGGTATATGAAATTGTCACTCCGCCACAGTCATCACTTGAAGCAGTTGCAGTTCCCGTATTAGAAGGATCAGTTGAGGCTGAACAATCAATACTTTTGTCAGTAGGACAAGTGATTGTTGGACCTGTTGTATCAGCCACCGTAATAATTTGATCACAGGTTGAAAAATTGCCACAAACGTCGGTTGCCTTCCAAGTACGAATGAAATGGTAGTTGCTTGCGCAAGCAGGTAAATCCGCTATATGTGCTCCATCAACATAAGTTATAGTAATTGCTCCGGGACAGGAGACATCAGCTGTTGCAGTAGCGCTTCCTCCCGTGTTGGCTATATTAGTTGGGTCTACCGTGCAATTGAGTGTACTATTACCCGGACACGTGATAGTAGGGGCAAGGCGAATCGTTACAGATATAACTGCTAAATTTGAAGTTAGCGGTATGGTATCATTGTCTCTTACGGTATAAAATATATTAGAGTATCCTATAAACCCAGTTACCGGGGTAAAAGTAACATTTCCTGATGCATTTACTGTAAATGTTCCCTGTCCAGATACCGTAAATGTTGTTTGAGTTCCACTAGTTGCAGGGTCAAGATCAACTGTTGCAGGGTTTATCGTTCCATCAGGGTCATAATCATTTGAAGTGATATTGAATGTAACGGGTGTATTAACATTTGTATATGCTGAGTTATCTATCGCTACTGGAGGTAATTTTGCCGCTGGAGGATAAACTGTTATAGAAACAGAAGTAAACCCAACCCTGTCGCAACTGTCCGTAGCCCTAAAAGTAATCGTACAGGCAACAGGAGTTGCACCCACAGCTAAAACAGGAGGAGTATAACTGGTAGAAGCACCTGTTGCTGATGAAAATGTACCTCCACAACTTGATGTCCATAAGTAGGTGTAGGTACCTGACCCTCCTGAAATATTTGCGCTAAGTGGATAGCTAGTACCGCTTACCATAGTAACTGGAACAACAGGATTTGTAATAAGTACCGCTTTATCTTGTGCAGCCCAATAGCTGAAATTCCAGAATATTCGTTGGGCGGCTACTTCCGAAGCGGTTGCACCATTAAAATCGTGACCTGATTCAGCACAAACTTTTCCGTTGGTGGCAATACCACGACCAGGACCAAAAGCAACCGTTGCAGCCGGACCTGGTGAAAGAGAAGGAACATTTGCTTGAGAGGGGTCATAAACCCCTATTTTTGTAGTAGGGCGATAGCCTACTTTGGGCATAAAAATTTGTTCTGAACCGTTTTGCTGGGCAGCATCTATTGTCCCAATGAACTGCATAACAGGTTCCGAAGGATATTGCATTGTATAAGGAGGAGTACCATCAGCGTGACTGCCAAAAGGAACAGCTACAGCGTTAGCTGCAGCCGATGGAGCTCCTGGAGGATCCTGCATCAAGAAGTTCATTCGCTGAAAAGGAGCTACGGGATTAACGGTGTTTTCAAAAACACTAATAGCATGACATGCTTCCCATATAGCTCCTTTATGTGTTTGATTCCAATTGTAAATATTGGAGTGAACTGCCCAAGTAGGGTCAGCGTGAGGCATTACAAATATATCATTACAAGCCGATAAAGAGCTAGGAGCTAAAGTATTGTAAGAGGCTATAGGAATATCGGCGTTGGTCCAAAAAGGAGTAACAATATCTTGCTTCTCACTATTTAATGTCCAGTTAGGTGCAACAGTAAGCGTACGATATACTTCAACAATAATTGGGCTCACCGTTGTGTTGACACGCACCCCTTTGGCTGTCCAAACTGCTATTTCGGTAGTTACTGCAGGGGTAATAAATTCAATCGGAATTATGAAAGTTCCCCCTCTATAATCAACACTGTTGTGTGAAAAATCAATACCGCCCTGGACTTTTGTACTGTTGATGACCCATTTAACAGGAACTTTAAACGTTTTTAATAAACTATATACCAAGCCATAAGGCTTGAGTCCGTCTGCAACGGTTTGGGTTGTTCCTCCAGCAGTTGTGGGTCCCATGTTGATAATTTTGGAACCAGTGCTAATACCCTCAAATGTTTGAGAATTAGCAGTTGTCGTGAAGACTAAACCTGAGAAAAATAATCCAAAAACCATCAAAAAACGGAATGAACTAATCCCTTTCTTCTCAAATTCTTCAGTAGAATTATGAAAAATACTATCTTTTAAATTTAAAAAACCGACTATAAAAATGCAGTTTTTCGGTAAAAAGCAACTTGATATTTTGCTAGATAAATTAGAAAGTGTATTTTTTTTCATGATAATTAATTTAATGTATTGTTTGCAATGGGTCTATCTTTTTAAATTTAAAAATAGAGGTATAGTTTCACAAATTACTCGAACGAAGTAATTTTATTTGCTAAAGTAAAAACCTTATGGGAATTAGACACTTTTTTTCTATCAACAACCAAAATACTCGTTAAAATACTGTTATTGTTAATGAAAACTCAAAAAAAATATTATTTCTGACTTTGTTTCAACGTTTTTTACCTTTTTATTTTACTATAATATAACAAGGAATTTCGCTTTTAAAAATACTTAAACTTTTTACCAAGAATCAATTATTATACAACACCAAAATTAGTTTTTTTTTAATCATCTACAAATAAAAATATCGATTAAATGCATTTTTGTCAGTTAAAATGCATTAATATTTAATTATATATGTTAAATACTACAAAAATAATAATGATTAATTTAGGGGTTAATTTGTTTGTATGATACTTTAAAATAGTAATATACCCCTGATTTAAATTTTGAAGTCATATTATGCATACTATCCAATTTAAAAATAAAGGTAAAAAACAGAATTTTAAATAATAAACAGGGGGGGGTGAAAAATATTTTGTAAATTGTAATCTTACAAAAAAAAATAGTTTTTATAAATTATAACAAGCAAATCTAAACATGAAAAATCTAATCTTGGTAAGACACGGAAAATCAAGTTGGGATGCCCCTCTCAAAGATATTGATAGGCCTTTAAATCAAAAAGGGATTAATGAGGCCCACTTGGTTGCTTCAAATTGCATTCAGTTTTTGCCATCCACATACGTAGTTTGGAGCAGTATAGCCAAAAGGGCTTCACAAACAGCTCTTATTTTTGCCCAAAATATCTTATATCCGATTGAAAGTATCGTTTTTAAACAAGAACTCTATACTTTTGACGAAAATAAGTTGGAAAAAGCCATCAAGTCCAGTAACAATATTTTCGAAAATATTATTCTTTTCGGCCATAATGAGGCAATTACCAATTTTGTTAATAAATTTGGCGATGATTTTATAGACCATGTTCCCACTGCCGGATTCGTTGCCTTGCAATTTGATACGGATGATTGGGGAAACATAAATAAAGGCAAAACCCAAAAAGTACTATTCCCAAAAAATTTAAAATAAACGATGGCGCTTAAATACAAATATATTGACAGAGAGAAGAGTTGGTTAACTTTTAACGCAAGAGTGCTTCAAGAAGCAGCAGATGAAACAGTTCCGTTACTGGAAAGGTTACGTTTTTTAGGTATTTTTTCCAATAACTTAGATGAGTTTTTCCGAGTTCGGTTTGCCGCGATAAGAAGACTGAGTTTATCTGGAATATCGGGGATGAAAATACTCGGAGGTATTTCTGCCCAGCAATTAGTGAAAGACATTACAGAAATTGTAATCCAACAACAATCCGAAAGTTTACGAATATTAAACAATATTGAAGCTAAACTGGTAACCGAAAACATATTTATTATTAATGAAAGTGCTATTTCAAAAGAGCAAGAAACTTTTTTGAAAGACTTTTTTATCCAGATTTTAAGTCCAGAATTAGTTACTATTATATTAAATGATTTAGCCGAATTCCCTGTACTAAAAGATTCCGTGGGCTATTTGGCCATAAAATTAGTAATGAAACAAAATTCGGAAATTCGGTATGCCATGATTGAAATCCCCAAAACAATCAACCGGTTTGTAGTTTTGCCTCCAAACGATGAAAAACATTACATTATCCTTACGGATGATGTCATCAGACATAATCTGAGCAGTATTTTTAATATTTTTGATTATGAAAGTGTTTCGGCCCACATGATTAAAATCACTCGTGATGCACAATTGGATATTGATAGCGATTTAAGTAAAAGTATGATCGAAAAAATTAGTACCAGTGTAAAAGATAGAAGAATGGGGGAGCCTGTTAGGTTTATTTACGATCAATTAATAGAAAATGATACGCTCCATTTTTTTCTGGATAAGATGAAAATTGTATCTACTGATAGTATTATTCCAGGAGGCAGATACCATAATAGACGTGATTATATGAATTTTCCAAATCTTGGAAGATTTGATTTATTGTACAAAACGAATGTGCCATTGCCTATACCGGGTTTGAGTCTCGAGGGAAGCATATTGGAAAAAATCAGTAAAAAGGATTATTTGTTAAATGCTCCCTATCAATCTTTTTCATATCTCACCAAGTTTTTGCGTGAATCCGCTCTGGATCCTAAGGTAACTTCTATCAAAATTACTTTATATCGATTAGCCAAAAATTCCCAAATTATAAGTTCTCTTATCAATGCAGCCAAAAACGGAAAAAAAGTAATCGTCCAAATCGAGTTGCAAGCCCGGTTCGATGAAGCATTAAATATTTCTTATGCGGAGCAAATGAAAACCGAGGGAATCGAACTCATTTTTGGTATTAAAGGGCTAAAAGTACATAGCAAAATATGTGTTATTGAGAGGAATGAAAAAGATAAAATAAAGCGTTATGGTTTTATTTCTACAGGGAATTTTAACGAACAAACTGCCAAAGTGTATACTGACGTCACACTTTTTACCAGTCACCAACAAATTTTGAAAGATGTTTCGAAGATTTTTGAGTTTTTTGAAATTAATTATAGATTGTATCGTTACAAACATCTTATTGTTTCACCACATTATACAAGAATTCGATTCAATAAATTAATTGACAGGGAAATAGCTCATGCATTAGAGGGTAAAAGCACTTATATGAAATTGAAAATGAATAGTTTATCTGATATTGAAATAATAAATAAATTATATGAAGCCAGTAATGCGGGGGTGAAAATTCAGTTAGAAGTTAGAGGGATATGTTCTTTAATTCCTGGTGTTCTTGGAATGAGCGAAAACATTGAAGCCATAAGTATCGTAGATAATTATTTGGAACACTCCAGAATTTATATTTTTGGCAATGCCGGTGAGACTGAAGTCTATATTTCATCTGCCGATTTTATG
>JBIKPM010000012.1:0-17166 GCA_044357435.1 Flavobacterium sp.
AGTGTTAATTGAAAATTTTCAATTTCGTTTTCACTCTCAATTGACTTATATCAAAGATGTTGTGGCTAGTGGTGTTCTTGGAGAGATAAGAAGTATACGAAGTTCGTTTGGTTTCCCTCCTTTTTCTGATTCAAATAATATTCGATACCAAGAAAAATTAGGCGGAGGAGCACTGCTTGATGCTGGAGCTTACCCCATGAAACTAGCCCAACTGTTTTTGGGGAATGACATCAAAGTTGTTTCGGGTACAAGTGTAATGCAAAATAATAGTGAAGTTGATATTTGGGGGGGAGGTATGATTCAACAAACCAATGGAAACGGATTTTTACAATTTTCATTTGGATTTGATCATTTTTATCAGTGTAATATTGAAATTTGGGGGAGTTTAGGAAAATTATCCACTAATAGAATTTTCACTGCACCACCAGGATTTTCACCCGAAGTTCAAATAGAAACTGCAAAGGGAATTGAAAAAATACAATTACCCTCAGACAATCATTATCAAAATATGTTGAGGCATTTTTGGAATTGTACGCAAAACCAACAATTAAGAGACGAAGAATACAGTCAGAATTATATTCAAGCTAAATTGCTAGAAGAATTTAAAATAGTATCAAATGGAAAATAAAAACATTTTTGTAACCCAACCTTCATTAGCACCATTTAATGAATTTACGGAAATTCTAAAAGGAGTTTGGGATCGAAAAATATTAACGCACAATGGCCCTTTGGTTCAGCAGTTGGAATCCGAGTTAGAGCAAAAACTAGAAGTTCCTCATTTTACAGTAGTCAATAATGGAACCATTGCGCTGCAGATTGCTATAAAAGCACTGGAACTTCAAGGCGAAATTATTACCACTCCATTTACGTGGATAGCCACCGTGAGCGCCATAAAATGGGAAGGATGTACTCCTATTTTTTGTGACATTGACCCAAAAACGCTTAACATTGACCCGGCTAAAATAGAAGCACTAATTACCGAAAAAACAGTGGCTATAATGCCTGTCCATGTTTTTGGAACCCCTTGTGATGTAGATGAAATTGAAAAAATCGCCAAAAAACACAATTTAAAAGTGATCTACGATGGTGCACATGCCATTGGTTCTACTTATAATGGGAAAAGTCTACTGGCCTATGGAGATATAACAGCCACAAGTCTGCATGCAACAAAATTATTAAATACTGGTGAGGGTGGAGGGTGTATTACTACTAATACAGAGTTAGATAAAAAAATAAAAAGAATTCGTTTTTTTGGGCATAGTGATGACAAGACCGACATCGTGGAAGATGGATTTAATGGAAAACTTACCGAGATTCACGCGGCATTAGGATTGGCAAATCTCAAGTATTATGATGCCGTTTTGAATGATCGTAAAGCGAAGTATTTATTGTACAAAGAAAAATTACAGCAAGTACCTACGATAACATTTCAGGATATTGCTACAGGCGAAACAAACTATTCTTATTTTCCTATTATTTTTGAAACAGAAGCACAATTGCTAGATATAGAGTCGGTGTTGAAAGTGAATGCTATTGTTCCGAGACGCTATTTTTATCCTTCTGTTAATACCTATACGAAAGTAGTTTCTTACCAACCCTGTCCTATTTCAGAAGATATTTCTAAAAGGATATTGTGTTTACCCTTGTATTTCGATTTGAGTGAAGACGAAATTTTAAAGATAATAGCACTAATCGTAAATTGTTAAGATAAAAATGGATAAGGTATTTATATTAGGAAATCCGCGTTCAGGGACCTCTTTGTTTCGGTTGATGCTGAATTCACACTCAATGATTAATGCTACCCCAGAGTGTGGTTTTTTACATTGGTGGTATAAAAAATATGCCGATTGGGACTGTAGTTGTGTTACTAGTAATCGTTTGGACGAGTATATTTCTGATTTAGCATCTTCCAAAAGAATCGAAGATTGGAAAATGGATTACACCCTTTTGAAAGAAAAAATAATCCAAGAGAAACCAGAGAACTATGCTAAGTTAGGCGAACTCGTTTATACTTTTTATGGAGAACAAAAAGGAAAAAAAGCGAAAGTGATTGCGGATAAGAATAATTATTACATCAATCATTTCAATGATTTAAATGAAATTTGGCCTGATGCAAAATATATTTTGGTGGTCAGGGACGGTAGAGATGTGGCTTGTTCTTATCTTAATATGGAAACTTTAGTCACAAACTCACCCTACAAACCCAAACTCTCAACGGATATCAAAACAATAGCCAAAGAATGGTTAACCAACAATCAAAACATTTTAAGTTTTTCAGAGTCATTGATTAATAGTCAATTCATGGTTATTCGATACGAGGATTTTGTTACAGATTCAGCATTGTATTTAACAAAAGTTTGTCATTTTTTAGGTTTAAACTTTGAACCCGAAATGCTGAATTATTTTATAAAAAATGCTAAAGAGCAAGATGAACCACTGAGTTCATTAGATTGGAAGAAAAAGACTTTAGAAAAACCAGATAAAGAGAATATAGGGAAATACAAAATGGAATTAGAAAAGGAAAGTATTGTAGAGTTTAATGCTATTGCAACTGATTTATTGCAAAAATTCAATTACGAAATATAAATATGAATCACCCTTATTTGCTTAGTGTACGTTTAATGGTGTTCAACCATGAATCCTATATTCGTGAAGCCATGGAAGGTATATTAAAGCAAAAAACAACTTTCCCAATAGAAGTAGTCATTGGAGACGATTTTTCAACAGATAATTCATTGGCAATTATTCGCGAATATAAAAACACAACCCATATTCATTTTAAAATTTTAGAACGTAAAATAGGGGATGACTATTGGCAAAATAGACAAAAAATAGGCAGACTTCATAATTTTTATAACATTATTGAAAACTGCACCGGAAAATACATAGCCCTTTTAGATGGGGACGATTTCTGGACGGATCCGTTTAAACTTCAAAAACAGGTTGATTTTTTAGAAAATAACGATGATTTTTCTATTTGTTTTCATAACATGAAAATTGCAAACGAATCCGACCCTTCAACTTTAGAATTTACCAATACTAATAATCAAGAATCGGTTTCAAGTATATTGAATCTTGCCGCAAAAGGAAATTTTATTTATACGGCATCGGCTGTTTTTAGAAAGTCTACAGCCGCTTTTCCAGAATGGCTCATTCATTTACCTATAGGCGATTACCCGTTACACTTGTATAATGCGCAATTCGGAAAAATAAAATATATGGATCAAGTCATGGGGGTATATAGAGTCCATGATTCTGGAGCTTGGGGAGTTTTTTCTAAAGAAAAACTGTACGATAGATGGATACCAATGTTAGCAAAATTGGAAGATAAATTTTCAGATGAGGTTAATAGAGCACTTAGAATTCAAAAAATATATTCGATTTTAGATGTTTATATGATTTCATTTGAAAAAAAAGATAGTAAAAAAGCTAACGACGCTATGACTCTAATGATGGAGGTCAATCCGTTTTTTATGGCAGGAAAAATAATTGAAATACAAAACCGACTCGAAAAAACTTTAAATTCCGATGCATATAAAATAGGTAAGATGTTGATTAAAATTGTTACTGCCCCATTACAAATATTTAAGATTAAAAAGTGATTAAAGTTTTACTTCACGGTCGAATGGGAAACCAATTGTTTCAGTTTGCTTTTGGGTATTTATTGGCTAAAAAGCATCAAACTTTTTTTCTATTAGAAATACAAAAAAATAAATTTTACCTAGATTGTTTTACCCTTTCTTTTCCTTATAATTTTTTGGCAAATAAAAAATTCTTGAGAATTTATAGTTGGTTAGTCCGAAAAATAAACATGAAAAACCATCGGGTTTTTTTAGATTTAAAAACGAAGTTAGTTTTGCCTGAAACTATTGCTCAAACAAGCTTTGACGGCTATTTTCAAGATGCCGACTTGATGGAGAGTGACAAAAAAAGTTTGCTGCAACTATTTACTATTAAAAAATCATTTCAAAAAAAATTTCAAGAAAAATATGGTACGCTATTCAATGAAAATAAAACCTTAGTAATCAGTATGCGGTTAGGACAGGATTATAAAGATTTTAAACTGCCTGATTTGAATAATGCCAAAGTGTTTTTGCCAAATGCATGGTATACCACTATTCTTTCAAAAATAGAAAAAGAATATGATTCGGTTTTAATCATTAGTGATGAAATAGAAGAGGCAAAATTGATTTTAGGAGAAAGGTCAAATTATATTTTTATTAATGAGCTACCCGAAATACAATTTCAGATGATGATGAATGCCGATGGATGTATTATTGGAAACAGTAGTTATTCTTGGTGGGGCGGATTCTTGAATGCTAAAACAGATAAAAAAATTTATGCTCCCAAAAATTGGGCGGGCTATAATGCAAATCAAGAATACCCTGCTGGTATAATGACACAAGAGTTTATTTGGGTGTAAGAATCTCTTGAAAACCGAAAATTATAATATCTCATAACTAAATTTTTTTTATATGAAGAATGCAATCTATGTGCATGATGAAATAACCCATAATTCAAGTGCTGCCCAACAGGTATTACCTGTTTTATTTGAAGCGTATAAACCATCATCAATACTTGATGTGGGTTGTGGCTTAGGCAATTGGATTGAAGTGGCTAAAAGACTAATTGGAGCTGAAATAATTGGAGTTGATGGTGATTATGTAGATAGAAGTTTACTCAAAATCAACGAAAATGAATTTGTCGAAAAGGATTTGACCAAACCCTTTGATTTGAATCAAAAATTTGATTTGGCGATTTGTTTAGAAGTTGCCGAACATTTGCCGGAAGCTTCTGCCGAAGGATTTGTAAAATCGCTAACAAACCATTCCGATGTCATTATGTTTTCTGCTGCTCTTCCGGGTCAAGGAGGTCAAAATCATATTAATGAACAATGGCCTAGCTATTGGCAAGAGCATTTCAATCGTTGTGGATATGAAATGATAGATTTCTTTCGATTTAAAATTTGGAATAACACCCAAATAGAATATTGGTACAAACAAAACCTATTTTTAGTGGTTCGTAAAGGACATTTTCTAGCCAATAATGAGAATAAAATGTCATATTCTTTAGTTCATCCTGAATTACTAGCTTTAGTCCATGAGCAACATCAAAATAAAGTATTGCTTTTGCAAGGGACTATTCATAAGTTGAAAAAAAGGGATATTATAGGAAGATTTTCTAAGTTTTTAAAAAACAAAAAGTAGTAAGAACCATGTATAAAATTCTAAATTGGGTTCCTTTTGAGAAAAAAGAAAATTATTTTTTAGACACCCTTTCCGATGTGACTATTCTCATAAAAACCTTAGAGCGTCCGCAACAACTCATCAATCAATTGTATTCTATTCGCAAATATAAATTTAAGGGGCCTATTATTGTTGCCGATGATAGTCAACATTCTGGACAAAAGGAAGTTTTGCAATTATTTCCAGATTTGGATATTACCTATATTAATTTACCTTTTGATACAGGTACTGCCGAAGGTAGAAATATAATGTTGCTACACACGAAAACCCCATTTTTTGTATTATGTGATGACGATTTTATTTTTGAACCTAGAACAAGATTACCAATAATGCATAAAATGTTGGTAGAAAACAATCTTGATTTGTTAGGGGGCGTTTTTAGACAATATAATGTAAAATCAAGAAAAGAAAAATTGAAGTTTGATATATCAAATTGGTTCTTTCTAAAATTTAATATTTTAATCCCATCAACAGGAATTTTTGAATATTCGGCCAATTTTGATTTGGAAGGAAAGTCTTGTATAATGAAAAAAATGAACTATCAAGATCCTTTTACACTGTGTGATATGACGCACAATTTTTTTATAGCCCGTACCGATAAAGTAACTGCTTTTGGAGGATGGAATCCTTTATTAAAAGGAGGAGAGCATCAAAATTTCTTTATTAGAGCTAAGTTGAATGGATTAAAAGTAGCTACTACCAGATTATGTGGAGTGGTTCATGACAGATGGTCGCCTGCTCCAGAATTGTTTAAAGAATTGAGAGAGCGTGGCGCTACGTATCAAAAAATTGCTTTAGATGAATTTGGAATCGAAAAAGTAGAAAACTTTGCAGCGGTGATGAAGGAAAAATTTGGAGAATAAACCTTAACTATATTTATTTTGAATCCATTGTTTTCCATCATTATCCCTTGTTACAATCAAGCACACTTTTTGTCACAGTGCTTGGATTCTCTATTGGAACAAGAATTTAAAAATTGGGAAGCCATTGTTATCAATGATGGTTCGTCCGATAATACAAATGAAGTTGTACAAAAGTATTCAGTACTAGATGCTCGAATTAAACTAGTTGTAAAAGAAAATGGTGGATTATCTTCCGCAAGGAATTTTGGAATAGCGAATGCACTCGGCAACCGTTTTATTTTCTTAGACGCTGATGATTATATGTATCCAAATTGTTTGATTGAAACAGCTAAAGCATTTCAAAATGAAGATGACAAAGTATTGGTGCAATATGGATACACTTATGTGACGGAAGATAAAAAGTCGATTTTACGTAGTGTTTTACCATCGGGACAGAAGGAGTTGATACCTAAAATTTTTTCTGAAGTATTGGGGCCTTGCCATACCATCTGTATCAGTAAAAAAATGTGTGATTCAGTTGGTTTTTTTGACGAATCATTACGTAGCCTCGAAGATTGGGACTTTTGGTTGCGAGCAGCCAAAGCGGGTGCTACTCAAAAAGTGGTGAGTTTGCCTCTGGTATATTATCGTTATGTGCGAAATAGTATGAGTAGAAATGCCTTTGTGATGTATGATTCATATAAAAAAGTGGCACAAAGAGCTACATTAAAAGATGAAAGAATTACTGAAAACAGCATGTTAAACCGAAACTATGATTTTAATGTAAAACCTGTTCTGCAAGAAGCATTAATTCGATGCTTAGGGGTGAGTATTATGCAAGGTGAAATGGACAAATCTATAGCGCTTTTTCAAAAAGAATCGCCCAAACCAATAACAAAATATAGTCCTCTAGAGTTTGAATCGATGTGTTCTTACTTGAGTTTCCGATATTGGTATAGTCCTTCGGATATCAAAAATATTTTTGAGACTATTTACCCAAATTTTAAAGTGTTTTTTGAATTGATTGGTTACGATAAAAATGAAATAAATACAGTTCTTTTTTATATTTTTAAGAGACATTATTTTTATCGAAATAGTAATAAATATGGTAAAATTTTAGGGCCTTTTTTTAATTACATCTTGAGGCTGAAGTTTCAAAAATAAAATTTAATATGACAATACCTAACGGAGTTTCTATTGTAATTTGTACCTATAATGGGCTAAGTAGATTAGAACCCACTTTAAAATCAATTTTTTCATTGCAAATTGACGACTCAATACCTTGGGAGTTACTCATAATTGATAATGGGTCAACAGATAATACATCTCGATTTTGTTTAGATTTAATAGCTAAAAATAGTTTTGAAGACAAATCAAGAGTAATTTTAGAACCTATGGTTGGATGTAATCATTCTAGACGTAGGGGATTGAATGAAGCAAAATATAAGTGGTTGCTTTTTTGTGATGATGACAATCATTTGTTCCCAGATTACATACAAAAGGCATGGCCTATACTACAAAGCAATTCTAAAATAGGGGCTTTAGGAGGTCAAGGAATAGCATTATTTGAAGGAAATAAACCAGCATGGTTTGATAGATACAGCAAATCTTTTGCCGTGGGGCCACAAGGCGGATTAGATGGAAAATTAGGGGTTAAAAACAGAAAATTATATAGTGCAGGCAGTTTTTTTAGGAAAGAGAACTTAATGTCTTATTATGACAATGGTTTTGAACCCATTATGGAAGGGCCAAAAGGGAATGAACTAACTAGAGGTGAAGATACTGAATGGTGTATTATGATTGAATTGATAGGTTATGAATTATGGTATTTAAATAGTTTGAAATTTTATCATTTTATGACTGAAGGACGAATGAATTGGAAGTATTATTTAAGGTTAAAAGACGGAATTGCTTCTGGAACAGCAAAATTTGCACCCTACACTCCATTTTTTAAAAAACAGCGCCCCAATAATATTTCATTTTTTGCTACTTATTTTTCGAATTATATTTTTTTTCATCTTGTTTGGCTTCACTTTTTGGTGAGGAGCAAAATACAACCCTCAAGATATTCTCAGGAACAATTGGAGTTAGGAAAAGTCATAAATAGAAGAAAAGCACTTTCATATCGTTCTAATTTTAGAGATGCCTTTTTACATTTTAAGCAATTGAAAAACCATCTTAAATGAATTGTTAATTAATGCCTATTAGATTCTTTAATGAAAAAATATTTTTATAATACGACTCATTTAAATTCAATTGGAGCGGACTTGTTCGGTAAAAAGATGTGGTCAGACCTTAAAAATATTCATAAATTGAGATAAGCTGTATATTTAAATAAAAAAATATTTTGCAAAAATAAAATGGGAATAATACTGTAGTTTATGGTTGAAAAAAAATCACTTTCCAATGAATTAAATTTCAGGGTATCGGTAATAATGCCTGTTTATAACGCTGAAAAATATGTTGAAGAAGCAGTTCATTCAGCGGTTCATTTGGATGATGTTGGTGAAATAATTTTAATCGAAGATGGTTCAAAAGATGATTCTTTGGCAGTATGTGAAGAACTTTCAAGAGCTTACGAAAAAGTAAGTTTGTATGTTCATGCGAATAATCAGAATAAAGGCGCATCTGAAAGTCGAAATTTAGGAATTTTTAAGGCGCAATATCCCTATATTTCTTTTTTGGATGCGGATGATATATATTGTAAAAATAGATTTAATGTTGAACATAATATTTTTCTTTCGGATAAAAAAATAGATGGGGTATATTCTGCCGTGGGTTACATTAACGAACCAGAAGGAAAGGTTTTTACCTTAAAAAAAGGGATTGCGCCTCACCAATTATTTCATTATTTACTCAGAGGTACTTATGGGCATTTTCATACCAATGGCATTACGGTAAAAAAGGCTGTTTTTAAAGAAATTGGTTATTTTAATCCAGAATTGATACTGCATCAAGACTCGGAAATGTGGCTGAGAATGGCATTTAAAAAACATTTAGTTGGAGGGGAATTAAAAGTTCCAGTTGCTTTGATTAGAAGGCATGAAGGCAATAGAATTTGGGTAGGTCAAAATAACACAACCCGTTTTTTAGTGTATCAATCTTTTTATAATTGGGTAATTAAAAAAAACATTTCAAATTTTGACTTGTTTATTCTTATAAGGAAAATATCGATTTTCCAATCTAAAAAGGAGGGAAAACCATTTCTTAAAATGGTCCTAAAAAACATATTCAAAGCAATGATTGCTAAATATTCCATAATAAAATAATTTAATTCAGCATGATTTATCAGTATTTAGTTAGTATTCGTTTGATGGTATATAATCATGAAAATTATATTCGTGAAGCTATTGAAGGGATTCTCAAACAACATACAGATTTTTTGGTTGAAGTTGTGATTGGAGATGATTTTTCAACAGATAAATCACTTGAAATAATTCGAGAATATCAAGACACATCTAATATTCATTTTAAAATTCTTGAACGAAAAGTAGGGGATGAATATTGGTTAAACCGTCAAAAGTTAGGCAGACTCCATAATTTTTATAATATTATCGAAAATTGTACGGGTAAATACATTGCCTTATTAGATGGAGATGATTATTGGATAGACCCACTTAAACTTCAAAAACAAGCTGATTTTTTAGAAGCCAATCAAGAATATTCTGGTTGTTTTCATAAAATAAAAGCCTTAATGGGTGATAAAATAGTTGAAGATATAGACATAGAAAATCGTTATGATAAAGTAAAAGTAAAAGATAAAATTACAAGAATGGATTTACTTCAAGAAGGAAATTTTATACATTCTTGTTCTTTTATGTATAGAAATATAGACTTTGTTTTTTCTGATGAGTTAACACAATCACCAGTGGGGGATATTTTGTTTTTTCTCAATATTTGTTCTAATGGTCATTTAAAAAGAATTGACGAATATATGGCAGTTTATCGAAGAGGTACGGGTATTTATTCTTCATTATCAAGTGTTGAAATGTGTAAGAAAAAAATGCAATATCACCTTTGTATTTTAAGTTCTTTGGTCGATGCAAACGAAAGAAAACTATTTTTAAAAATCAGTTTGGAATTGATTGGTCAATATGAGAAAGTAATTCGCTTAGACGAAAAATCAACTTTTCAAAAGAAAATAGATTCTCTTAAAATTTTAATATTTAGATTCATTAAAAAACATAAAAATTAAAATGAATTCATCTTCAGTTTATATTGTTATTGTAACCTATAATCCAAAAAAATGGATAGATCAATGTTTTTCTAGTTTGAGAAATAGTAATATTCCGTTAAAAACAATTGTCATTGATAATGGTTCTACTGATGGTTCGCAGTTAATAATTCAAGAAAAATATCCTGAAGTTGATTTCATCGAAGCAAAGCAAAACTTGGGTTTTGGTAAAGGAAATAACATTGGAATCAGAAAGGCCTATGATGCGGGAGCCGATTTTGTTTTTTTATTAAACCAAGATGCGTGGATTGAAAGCAATACAATTGAAAAATTGATTGAAGTTGCTAATCAAAATCCTGATTATGGTATTATAAGTCCCATGCATTTAAATGGAAATGGTAGTTCATTAGATTATAATTTTTCATTTTATATAGCTACGGGTTTGTCAAAAAACTTATTTTCGGATATGTATTTGAATACTTATGAAAATAAAATTTATAGTCAGAAATTTGTGAACGCTGCTGCCTGGTTAATGACAAGAAAATGTATAGAAAACGTAGGCGGATTTAGCCCTTCTTTTTTTCATTATTCAGAAGATGATAATTACTGTCAAAGAGTATTGTATCATGGATTTAAGATAGGAGTAGTGCCCATGGTAAAAATATATCACGATAGAGATAGCAACATAAAAGGCATTTATTTCACGGATTTTAAGCTCAATTTCAAGAGACAAATGATAGCGGAGTTATCTAATCCTCATAAAATGGATGTTTTGAAGTTTTTATTTCGTAGAGTAAGAATTCAGGACTGGAACGATACTATTGTAAAGTTGAAAATTTTAAGAACAATAGATTTTAAATCTTTAATCAGAAACAAAGAATCCAGTAAATTCAAAGATAAAACTTTTCTTTGAATTTGATTTTTAGTATTCTAGTTTTTGTACAAAAGCAAACTTCAAATATAAATCATAAAAATTCAACTGATTTAAAAAGTTTTAGAAATAATTTATAAACACACAATGCCCTATTTTAGTATTATAATTCCCTCTTATAATAGAGCTCACATTATAAGCAGAGCAATACAAGGAGTTCTGGATCAAACTTTTCAAGATTTTGAAATAGTAATCGTTGATGATGGATCAACAGATAATACGAAGGAAATCCTACAAGAGTTTACTGGCGATACAAGAATCAAATCTATTTATCAAACAAATGCTGGAGTTTGCGCTGCACGAAATACTGGAGCAAAACAGGCCGAGGGTGAGTTCTTAATTTTTTTGGACAGCGATGATACAGTGGAAAAATCTTGGCTTCAAGATTTTAATGATTTAGCCATTCAAAATAAGGAATGGTTGTTTTGTAGTATGAAGGTGGTGAAACAAGACTCAAGTGAGTATTTGGTTTCTGCCTTGAGTCCCTATAAAAACAAAAAAATAAAAGGGAATAGCATTCCAGGATCTTGGGCAATCAAAAAAGATGTTTTTTTAAGGGTGGGCCTATTTGATGAAAATATGAAATTTGGCGAAAATGTTGAATTAAGGTTTCGGTTGGATACGGAAAAGTTGAGTATTGGAATAATTGATAACTACAATTTCACCTATTTTGAATCGTTAAACGGAGGGAGCAGAAATTTAAAAAATACAATTGATTCCAATCTGTATATCATAAAAAAACATTCCAATTTGTTTAATAAGCGCCCAATTTTATTAAGATTGTATTATCAAAATACAGCGGTAGCTTATGCCAAATTGGGTATTTGGAATAATGCAAGAATTTATTTCTGGAAAGCCTACATGACTGATATGTTGAAATTCAAAACTTTAGCTCGATTGATGATTGCTTTATTTCCTTTATTTGGAAAAAAAATGTGGAAACAACAATGAGCAAAAGTTTAAACTTTGCCACATTTATCATGACTTATCAAAGGGTGTCTACTTTGGAAAGTACGATTGATTCATTACTCAATCAAACCTATCCTCCCCAAAAAATACTTATTGTGGATAATGATCCTGACAAAAGTGCTGAAATGGTATTGTCTAAATTTTCAGGTAAACCTATTGATTATTACGCTGTAGGCTACAATTCAGGTCCGGCAGGAGCTGCAAAAATAGGTTTAGAAATACTGTCCACTCAAGGCTATAAATGGATAGGTTGGATTGATGATGATGATCCCCCTATTTATAATGATACTTTCGAAATTTTATTAAAGAAAGCGGAGTTAACTGATAATTGTGGATGTGTAGGAGTTGTTGGTCAGTTTTTTAATAAAGGAAATGGCTTAATGGTTAGAGTTCCTGATGATGAATTAGAAGGAAATGGCGTTTTGGAGGTTGATAATATTGCTGGCAATATGTGTAAAATCATCAATGCGGATGTTTGTTTAAAGAAAAAGGTGTATCCAGACGAAAGTCTTTTTTTTGGTTTTGAAGAACTTGATTTTGATTTGAGAATGCAAGAAGCGGGTTATGTTTTAGTGGTTGACAAAGAATTATACAAAAGACATAGGGTAAAGTTCAACAGAATTGGATTGAAAATAAAGAGAGGAATCAAGAAAGATAAAAATCGGATTTGGAGAGACTATTATTCTATAAGAAATAGTTTGATTATTCTTAAAAAGAATAAACTTTTCTCAGCTTTTTTTATAACAATTATGCGTTCTTTTTTAAAAGTAATATCTGGTTTTAGGTATGGGATTGCCTATGGAATTGCAAATGCAAGAGTAATTTTATATGCCATAATTCACTTCTTGTTAGGAAAAAGAGGAAAGGTTTCTTTTTAATTTCTATCATATTGAATTTAAATTGATTTATCGAAAAAATGGTAATACCCATATATTATTATTACCCAAATAAAATCCCCAACACTTTAGATTATAAAAGTGGATTAGATTGTTGGATTTTAAAGACTTTTTGGAAACTGAAGGAATATAAAAGCGACCTTAATATTCATTTAGTAAATTATATTCCTGACGAAGGGATTATTATCTTTCATAAAGGTTTTTTTCCAAAAGATATAGTGCCTTCCAATACTCAGTTATTTGTATGCGTTCAAGCAGATTATGGGCGCCACCAATATGCTCAATACCATATAGCCCAGAATCCATTAGGAGTTAGTAATTTTAATTTTTCAAAGCGAAGTTTTCTGGAAGAAAAACTATTTTCGTTTACCAAAAGTTATTTCATAGCACATTGGAATCAAAATGACATCATTAAAAGAAACTCTTCTAGAGGGGAGAGCTTTAAAAATGTATGTTTTTATGGTATTGCACCAAATTTCCCAAAAGAATTATTAGAACCAAATTTTAAAGAAAAATTAAAGAAAGAAGGAATAGATCTTAAGATAATTACAGATAGTGATCAATGGAATGATTATTCTGAAACGGATTGTGTATTGGCGATTCGTGATTTCGAAAACAAACCGCATTATAACAAGCCTTTTTCAAAAATAATAAACAGTTATTTGGCAGGGGTGCCTGTAATTGCTGGAAACGAAAGCAGCTCCTTATATCTTAAAAATGGATTAGGAATTGGAATTTCTATTGTTACGAATCCAGATGAATGTTTTAATGCGATCAAACAAGTAAAAGAAAATTATTTAAGTTCCCTAAAAAGGATAATAATTGATAAGGATAAATTAAAAGAATTTCAGGATGAGGCGATCCTTTTGAGTTGGGATAAGCTTTTACGAGAGATGCAACACAATTATCAGTTGTGGCTTAATAGTAGTAGTCTGGCTAAAAATATATATATAAAATATCGGAAAAATTAATCATTAGATTTATGGAAAATAGTAAAGTGGCTGCAATTATAGTTACCTATAACAGAAGTGAAGTAATTCAAAAAACTTTAGATTGTTTGCAGGCACAAACGTACCCTATTTCGAATATAATTGTGGTCGATAATAATAGTTCGGATAATACGATAGCCGGTCTTTTGGAAAGAAAAAACCATGATGCTCGGATTTCAATTGTTTCTAGTTCTGAAAATATTGGTTACGGTTCGGGTTTGGCCCTGGGAATGGATTGGGCATTAAAAAATACAGCTGTTGATTATATGTGGTTGATGGATGATGATGTTTCTAATATTCCAGAAACTTTGGGGTATTTAGTAGAAAACAGTAAAAAGTATCATTATGATGCTTTGGGCTTAATGGGATATAAACTAGGTTTGGGAACTAAAACTAAAGTTAATCCAATAAATCATTCAGAAGATGTTGATTTTATGCCAGTAGATCATGCTTTGTTTAGTATAGAAACTGTCAAGAAAGTTGGAGTCCCTAGCAATGATTTTTTTATGATGTGTGAGGATTATGAATATTGTTTACGTATAAAAAATGCCGGTTTGAAATTAGGGGTGATTGCTAATCATCATGTGAATAGACTGGCGATGGGTGGAGGAGAAAGATTTTCTAAATCTACACGTTGGCGTGGCTATTATCATTCCCGTAACCACCTGCTTATTCTGAAACAGTATTTTTCTTGGTTTCGATTGGCTAGTTATGTGATTGTTCAATCAAAATATTTGATTGCCGGATTACTAGCCCCTGATCGATTTGACAGAATAAAATTTCGTTTGATGGGGATTTATCATGGCTTGCAATCAGTCAAAGGA
Source organism: Flavobacterium sp. (assembly GCA_044357435.1). GTDB lineage: Bacteria > Bacteroidota > Bacteroidia > Flavobacteriales > Flavobacteriaceae > Flavobacterium. Next base: position 14,872 of record JBIKPM010000012.1, read on the forward strand.
AAGACTTTAGATCCCATAACCTTAACCTTCAAAAAAAGGAATTAACTCGTTAGTAACAATTATTATTTGTGGGTTATTGCCAATGCTAAGCAGACCAATTCGAAACAAAAAAACTAACAAATAATGTTAGTGAAACAATGGAATCTCAGCCTTTTAAATTGTTCAGTATTATTGGAATTGTAATAATTTTCACTATCGATTATGAAACAATTAAGTGGATGTAAATTATCAAAACTTGCATTTCTAACTACTTTTGATAATTTATTTTTATATATAACAGACGGGAAATTACACAAACCGAAAAGAATACATAGAATAACTACTGGCAGATGATTACAGGTGTTCCATCTGCCTATCGGCTGACTGTCGGCAGACGGGTCAAACAGGTCTGACCGATAAAAAAATAATAACTATAACCCGTTAGTTAGAATTGCCTAAATTAGATTAAAAATTCAAATCAATTCAGCCTACGATGTCAGTCTGAGTCTGTCGAAGACTATATAATAAGACACTTCGTACTCCCGATGCTTCGGGACAGTGTGACAAATCGTAACTATTTAACTTTAAAAAATAATTACACCCAACGGGTTAAATATAAACTAATGAAAGTACTTTTTGCCATTGATAGTTTACAACAAGGGGGTGCCGAGCAGAGTATTGCGCATATTATTCGTCATTTTTCAAAAGACACTCAAGTCAGTATTCTTTATTTTTACCCCAAAGCGGATTTGCTATCAACGTACCAAGAGTTGGAATGTTCCATTATAGCATTGAACTTACAAGGAAAATATGACTTTGTTAAGGGGATTGCTGGGATGAAAAAAGTGTTAGAAGAGGTAAAACCCGATATCGTTGTTACGTCATTATATCGGAGTAATATTATAAGCAGAATGGCTTGTAAAGGAACGGGAACTAAACTCGTGGGTACTTTTGTTGATGATAGTTATAACATTGAACGGAGGAAAACATTCGCTGGAGTATCGGGATTTATTAAATATTACAGTACCTGGTTTTTGGATCGCATCACTTCTTTTATTCCCCGTTTGTGGATAGCCAATAGTAAATACATTGGAGATAGCAATGCCAAACATTTGGGTATTCCAACTTCAAAAATAGAAGTTATTTATAGAGGTCGAAATAGTGATGATTTTTCTGAGTGGGAAAAGCCAGAATCTGATATTTTTACATTTGTTTGTATTGGTCGATTGTATGAAAAGAAAGGGTATCCAGAGTTGATAGAAGCATTTTCAATTATTGCCAAAAAGAACTCAAAGGTTAACTTGGTCATTTATGGTGAAGGATCCTACAGACCTCAGATGGAAAAGCAAATTTCGGAACTGAAATTGAATAATCAAATTATTTTAGCAGGTAACATCCCTAATGCCTGGCAAAAGATGTATGAAGCGCATTGTTTTGTTTTTCCCTCCCGCTTTGAGGGGTTCAGTGGCGCCTTAGTGGAAGCTATGATGACAGGAATTCCTATTATTTCTAGTGACATCCCCATGAATTTAGAGGCGGTAGAAAATAACAAAACGGCTTTAGTCCATCAATTAAAGAATGCGACTGATTTAGCCGACAAAATGCAGGAAATGATTTCAAATTATGAAACTATGATAGCAATGGGTAAAATAGCTAGGAAAGTTGCTATCGAAAAATTTGACATTAAAAATATTGCTAAACAATATGAAACCGTATTGATTGAAACAGTTCATAAAAAGTAATGCATTGAAAATACTCCAAATCATACAAAGAAGTCAACTTCGAGGCGCAGAACTCTTTGCCTGTCAGTTGAGTACGGAATTACAAAAGCAAGGACATCAGGTTGATGTCCTCGTTTTGTTTGGAAAAAGATCGGATATTTTTAAGTTTGAACTTCCCTTTTATTATTTAGAAGCGAATGAACAAAAGCGGTGGTGGGATTTTAAAACCTATAAAAAACTGTCTTTATTCATAAAGAATGGGCAATACGATATCGTTCAGGCCAATGCTGGGGATACGCTAAAATACGCATCCCTATCCAAAAAATTATACAGATGGAAAGCCAAGTTTGTATTTAGAAACGCGAACAAAATCAGCGGTTTTTTGACCAATCGTTTCAAGAAAAATCTCAATACCTGGTTGATGCAAGAAGTCGATTTTGTGGCTTCGGTAAGTGAAGAATGCACCTTGGATTTTAAGAAAATATTTCCTTTTATACACAACAGAATTGAATGTTTACCCATAGGTGTTGATTTGAATAGTCCAAAGCCTTATAATTCACTAAATGAAATTGGCATTTCAGATGATGGACCTTTC
>JBIKPM010000137.1:0-5924 GCA_044357435.1 Flavobacterium sp.
AATGAAAGAATTGGGCTGGATTAGCGTGCCCTCTCCTACTTTGGCGGAAACTGAAATAGCCGTGTTGGCGTGTTGAAAAGGCTTGAAATGATTCGTTAATATATTGAAATCTCTAAAGGGATCGTCAGATATCAACAAAGCTTTACCATCAGGACAAGCCACATTTTTGTTTATCAAAATGGTTGTTGCTGCAGAATTTAAGGCTTTATCATAATATTTTGGATGATCTACAAAAACGATGTCACCCGATTCCACAACGTGAATTTCGTTCATTCCTGATACCGAAAAGTGAGCATCACCGACATATTCACAGTTGATGATAGTAGCAATATCTTGTAATGTTTGATTTTTGGGGAATTTCATTTGATTTAGGTATAAAGTTTGTGTGTTTATGAGTTTGGACTATACATCCTGACTCATAAACCATCTAAACCAAAAACTATTCTTTTACTCTTTCCATGTAATTCCCAGACGCCGTATCAATTTTAATTTTGTCCCCTTCATTAATGAATAAAGGAACGTTTACGGTTGCGCCTGTTTCAACCGTAGCTGATTTTGTAGCGTTTGTGGCTGTATTTCCTTTTATTCCTGGCTCTGCGTAAGTCACTTCAAGCACAACTGAAGCTGGCATATCAACCGAAAGAGGTAAATCAGTTTCTGTATTGATACTCACCATGACATTTTCTCCTTCTTTTAATAATTCAGGAGAGTCCAAAATGTTTTTGTTCAAGGAAATTTGCTCGAAAGTTTCTACATTCATAAAATGAAAAACATCTCCTTCTGGATATAAATATTGAAATTTATGATTTTCAACTCGAACTTCTTCTATTTTGTGTCCTGCAGAAAAGGTATTATCCAATACTTTTCCATTAGTCAAACTTCTTAATTTTGTTCTCACAAAAGCCGGCCCTTTTCCTGGCTTAACGTGAAGAAACTCAATAATTTTATAGATGTCATTATTGTATTTTATGCACAATCCGTTTTTAATGTCTGATGTAGATGCCATTTTTATATTTATTTGTTTTTCCTCACTCGGCCCCTCTCCAAAGAATAGGGTGACGAAAAGTGATATTGTTAATAGATAATTTTAATTTTTTGTTGTTTTTTATGCAAAAGAGAAACTTCAAACTGTAATCTGAATATTAGTAATTTCCAGAATATCCCTTCATAATTCCTCTTGATGAATTTCTGATAAAGTCCAAAATCTCGTCACGTTCATTAGTGGCTTCCATTTCAGCTTCAATGATACCAATTGCCTGTGTTGTATTATAATTTTTTTGATATAAAATTCTATATATTTCTTGAATTTCCCTGATTTTTTCGGTCGTGAATCCACGTCTTCTCAATCCAACTGAGTTGATTCCCACATACGACAATGGTTCTTTTGCCGCTTTTGTAAATGGCGGAATATCCTTCCGAACTAATGACCCTCCCGAAACCATGGCATGGTCACCTACATTAATAAATTGATGAATAGCTGCCAAACCGCCAATAATGGCAAAATTGCCAATCGTAACATGCCCTGCTAAAGCTACCCCGTTTACAATAATGGCGTTATCACCAATATGACAATCGTGGGCAATATGTGCAGTTGCCATAACCAAACAGTTATTACCAAGCGTAGTTTGGCCAGATGCAATGGTTCCTCTATTAATGGTTACACATTCTCGAATGGTGCAATTGTCACCAATTATTGCCAAAGAATCTTCGCCACCAAATTTTAAATCTTGAGGAATTGCAGAGATTACCGCACCCGGAAAAATGCTACAATTTTTTCCTATTCTTGCACCTTCCATTATAGTTACATTGGAACCTATCCAAGTTCCGTCACCTATGATAACGTTGTTATGAATAGTTGTAAAGGGCTCAATAACTACATTTTTTGCGATTTTTGCCCCGGGATGAACATATGCTAAGGGTTGATTCATCTGTACTTTTTTTTGCTTTAGGCTATCTCTTTGGAAAAGTCAAATAGTCCTTGGCTGTTTATATTTTTATTTTTTAGCTATTTGCGCCATCAGTTCTGCCTCGGCAACTAGTTTGCCATTAGCGTAAGCATTAGCTTGCATGTGGCAAATCCCCCTTCTGATGGGAGTAATTAAATCACATTTAAAAGTCAAAGTATCACCTGGCAAAACTTTATGCTTGAATTTAACATTATCAATTTTCATGAAGTAAGTCAAATAATTTTCTGGATCTGGAACTGTACTCAGTACTAATATACCTCCAGTTTGCGCCATTGCTTCCACAATAATAACACCTGGCATGACCGGAGCTCCTGGAAAATGTCCCACAAAAAAACCTTCGTTCATGGTGACATTTTTCATCCCAACAATGTGACTTTCGGACATTTCTAAAATTCTGTCAATAAATAAAAATGGAGGTCTATGAGGCAGAACGGACATGATTTTGTGAATATCCATTAAAGGCTCCAGATTCAAATCATAAACTGGAACGTGATTTCTTTGTTCAATTTTTATGATTTTTGCCATTTTTTTGGCAAACTGTGTATTTACAAAATGCCCTGGTTTATTGGCAATTACCTTACCTTGTATTCTTGTGCCTATTAATGATAAGTCCCCAATAACATCAAGAAGTTTGTGTCTTGCCGCTTCGTTTGGATAATGCAGCGTTAAATTATCTAAAATACCATTTGGTTTAACTGATATTTCCTCTTTTCCAAAAGCAACCTTTAGGCTTTTCATAGTTTTTTCAGAAATTTCCTTATCTACATAAACGATAGCATTGTTTAAATCGCCACCTTTTATCAGTCCGTCATCTAAAAGTGATTCCAGTTCATGAAGAAAACTAAAGGTTCTTGAATCGGCAATTTCAGTTTTAAAATCAACAATACTTTTCAAATTTGCATTTTGGGTACCCAATACTTTGGTTCCAAAATCGACCATTGCGGTTATTTGGTAATCATCACTGGGCATAACCAATATCTCACTGCCTGTTTCCTCATCTGTAAATGAAATTATTTCTTTCACTACATATACTTTTCTTTTTGCCTCCTGTTCTTGAATTCCGGCTTTTTCAATTGCCTCAACAAAATATTTCGAAGAACCATCCATAATGGGCAACTCTGACGCATCTAATTCGATAATTACATTATCTAAATCACAACCAACTAATGCCGCCAAAACATGTTCAGGAGTTTGTATTTTAACCCCTAATTTTTCTAAATTAGTTCCCCTTTGCGTATTGACAACATAATTTGCGTCGGCTTCGATGATGGGTTGACCTTCCAGATCAACTCGAACAAACGTATAACCATTGTTTATTGGCGCAGGTTTGAAGGTTATTTTCACTTCTTTTCCTGTGTGTAAACCAACTCCTGTTAGCGAAATTTCTGCTTTGATGGTCTTCTGTTTAACCATAATTATTAAATTTTTAAGTTTAAAACGTTTGTATTTTTAGAAAGGGTAACCAAATATTTCTAAACTACCTTCTAAGTTTCCTGTTTATAAAATTTTCTTTTTTAATTCTTCTATTTCTGCAATAATTTTCGGTAAATTTTTGAAATGAACATAGGATTTACTAAAATCATTATATCCAAATGTTGGACTCCCTTGTAAAATCTCACCATCTTTTATATTCCTTCCAACGCCTGATTGAGCCTGAATCCTAACGTTATTACCTAGAGTCAAATGTCCTGCAATACCTACTTGACCACCTATCATACAGTTTTTGCCAATTTTCGTGGAACCGGCAATTCCCGTTTGAGCGGCAATGACGGTGTTTTCGCCTATTTCTACATTATGGCCTATCTGGATTTGATTATCCAGCTTCACTCCTTTTCTGATGATTGTGGAACCCATGGTGGCTCTGTCAATTGTTGTGTTAGCCCCTATTTCGACATCATCTTCTAAAATGACATTTCCAATTTGAGGAATTTTAGAAAATGTTCCGTCAGAATTTGGTGCAAAACCAAAACCGTCTGCTCCAATAATAGCTCCAGAATGAATAATACAATTAGCGCCAATAAGCGTATCTGAATGTACTTTTGCACCTGCAAAAATAATGACGTTATCCCCTATCACTACATTTTCACCCACAAAACAGTTGGGATAAATCTTTACATTTTCGCCCAATACCACATTCTCTTCAATATAACTGAAACTTCCTAAATATAAATTGGATCCGTACGTCACACTTTCCGAAAGAAACGAAGGGTGCTCAATACCGATTTTTTTGCCTTTTTTGGCAAGATCGTAAAATTCAAGTAATTTAGAGAAGGACAAGTAAGCATCCGCTACTTTTATAAGTGTGGTTGACAATTCTCCATCAGGAATAAAAGTATTGTTTACAATGGTTATGGTAGCCTTTGTCGTATATATATAATTCAAGTATTTTGGGTTGGACAAGAAGGTAAGTGATCCATCGGAACCCTCTTCTATTTTGGACAATTTATGCACTTCGGCATTGGGATTACCAACAACTTCTCCCTCTAAAATTCCCGCTATTTGCTCTGCTGTAAATTTCATCCCGACAAAAATATAAAAAATAGATTTTAAATATTGGTTTTTATACAAGTTGTTTTGGGAAACATATATAATATTTGGTTACCAATTTAGATAATGACTTCAAATTCAATTGATCCGAGACTTCTGCCACATCTTCGATTGTCTTGTCTTTTTTAAGAATTCTTATGGATTCTGCTTCAATGCTATATGCCTGATTTTTTATCTTGCCTTTAAAAATAAAAAAATTTGTATCCTGCAAGGAAATATTATTTTCTGATGCGAATCGTTCTTTCAACAGTTTTAATTCTTCCTTTGAACCTTTTTCGCTACTCACTTTTACTTTCAATAAATCCCTGTTTATGATCATTTTGCTCAAAGATGACAATATAAAATCATCCTGCTTTTGCCAAGATTTTAGGGCACTAACAATATCAAAATCATCCAATTGGGAAAATAATTCTATGTTTTCACTATTGAATGTTTCAGCGGTGATTTTGTTTTGCATAAAAAAAAGTAAAGGTTCGCTGCAGGGCAACAGAATTCCTTTTTGAGTCAGTTCTTTAGCACGTTTTAAGACTTTCGTTAAAATTAACTCGGCCACTAAGCTGGTTTTATGCAAATAGACTTGCCAATACATCAATCGTCTCGACATCAGGAATTTTTCAACCGAATAAATGCCTTTTTCTTCAATTACCAGAACATCATCGACCACATTCATCATTTGAATTAATCGCTCGGAGTTAATGTTTCCTTCTGCCACACCTGAATAAAAACTGTCGCGTTTCAAGTAATCCATTCGATCCATATCAAGTTGGCTGGAAATGAGTTGCAACATAAATTTTCTATGGTATTCTCCTTTAAAAACCTGAATAGCTAAACTCAACTGACCGCCAAATTCCAAATTTAATTGGTTCATAAAGAGCAATGAAATAGCCTCGTGATGCACATCTTCGACAATGCTTTTTTCCATGGCATGCGAAAATGGACCGTGACCAATGTCGTGTAATAAAATGGCAATGTACAAGGCATTTTCTTCTTCTGGCGAAATTGAAACGCCTTTAAAACGAAGTACGTCGACGGCTTTTTGCATAATGTGCATGCAACCCAAGGCGTGGTGAAAACGGGTGTGATTCGCTCCGGGATAGACCAGATAAGATAAACCCATTTGGGAGATGCGTCGCAATCGTTGAAAATAAGGGTGCTGGACTAAATCGTAAATTAAGGCGTTGGGGATGGAAATGAACCCGTAAATCGGATCATTGAATATTTTCAGCTTATTAACTTCGCTCACTGTATAATTTTGTTTTGAAAAACAAATATAAGGAAATTAGAGCTTCCAGTAAATTTTAAGTAATTAGAATAAAATAATGTCGTATTTGTTTGTTTTTACACAATAAAAAGCGTACATTTATCTCATTATGAGATATTTAACACTAAAAAAAGAAGAGATTGAGGTAT
>JBIKPM010000138.1:0-5877 GCA_044357435.1 Flavobacterium sp.
AGATGACTTGTTGAATCAACTAAACACTGAAAAGTCAGATGTTAAGGAAATCGAAACTTCAGCCTTTAAAGGCTTGCAAATTTGTAACATGCAATCCACAAAATTAACGGCTAAAGGAGAGTGGTATATGTTAGTTTCTCACCGTTTTGGAGATTTGACAAATGGATTCGATAATTTTTTCGGATTGGATAATGCTTTAACAAAATTTGGAGGAATCTATGGAGTTACTGACTGGTTGTCTTTGGGAACTTCAAGGCACACTTATAATAAAACGTATGAGTTGACCGCAAAATACAAGCTGGCCAATCAAGAAATAAGTGGTTTTCCGGTAACTATAGTAGGTTATAATACGATGGACATTAACAGTGAAAAAAAGGATGCTACCATGCCTGGATTGAAGTTCAACCATCGTTTGGCTTATACCACCCAATTGTTGATTTCAAGAAAATTCTCCGATTCTTTTTCACTTGAACTTACACCTATATACGTCCATAAAAATTTATATGATGGACTTAAGGATCAAAAATCAACTCTATTATTAGGTTCAGGAGCAAGATATAAAGTAGCCAAACGTTTGAGCGTTAATTTAGAATATGCGGCACGATTGAATTTACCCGATGAATCCACTTCTATCTATAATAACCCACTTACCATAGGATTGGACATAGAAACGGGAGGTCATGTATTTCAATTGGTGTTATCCAATAGCCAACCGATGAATGATGTGGCAGTTTATTCAAACGCTATGGGAGATTGGAATGGAGGCAGCATTTATTTCGGATTTAATATGTATAGAGTTTTTTAAATTATAAATATAAATAACAATGAAAAAAATAAAAATAGTATTATTAGCAATTAGTGGTTTGTTTCTTGTTTCATGCGAATCATCCACTGTTCAGGATGTTTCAGTCGTAGTTAAGAATCCTACTTATGATGCCAATATTAAAGAAGTTATGACTTCAAAATGTACTAGTTGTCACTATGGAGGAAATCAGAATCCTGACTTGGAAAATTATGCTCAGGTTAAGGATGCTATTTTGAATGGAGATTTACTTTGTAGAATAGACGATCCATCAGTATGTTTTGGTAGTATCATGCCAGAATCTGGAAGAATGCCGCAAGCTACCATAGATATGATTAAACTGTGGCAAACTCAAAATTATCCTGAAAATTAAAATAGATAAAAATGAAAAAGAATATTTTCATACTCGGTTGTGTTTTATTAAGCACATTCGGTTTTGCACAAAAAATGATGACCCGTACCGGTGAAATAAAATTTGAGGCTTCCATGCCTGCATTCGAAGAGATAGCAGCGAAAAACAATACGGTTTCGGCTATATTGGATCAATCAACAGGAGATCTTGCGGCTTTGGCTTTAATTAAAGCATTCAAGTTCAAAGCACCATTAATGGAGGAACATTTTAATGAAAATTATATGGAATCTTCCAAATTTCCAAAGGCCACTTTTAAGGGGAAAATTGTAAATTTTGATGCGTCAAAAATAACCTCTAAAAAAATGGATTTTGATTTGGAAGGTGATTTGACCATACACGGAGTTACCAAAAAGATTAAAACCAAAATAACAATTGTTTCGAATATGGGAAAGATTACAGCGACGAGCAATATAGTAGTTAAAGCCAAAGACTATGCTATCGAAATTCCTAGTTTAGTCAAAAGCAAGATTGCTGAGGATATCAAGATTGGGATCAATTTAGTTCTTGAAAGTAAATAAAATTAATGATTATTTTCTGTTTGTATTATTTACACCTATCTAACCTACTTAAAAAAAAATGAAATTAAAATTGCTTAAACTAGTCTTAATCACGTTAGTGATGTTTTTTTCTGTTAACATATTTGCTCAGACACCGGGTACATTGACATTTACCTACAATCAGCCAATTCCATCAAATCCGCCTCCAAACAAAGGAATTAAAAATATTTTGGCTATTTGGATAGAAAACAGTGCGGGAGAGTTTGTCAAAACTAGAAATAAATATGCAGTTAATGAAGTAGATCATTTGCCTACTTGGTCTGTAAAATCGGGTGGTGTTTTGTCCAATTCGTCTAGTCCAAATTGTAATATTACCGATGCCACAACAGGTGCAACCCTTAGCGGAACTGTTTCAATTCCTAGTCCAGCTTATGGTACAAGAACTGTTAAATGGGATGGTAAAAATGTTTCAGGAGCGGTTAATGGAGTTACTGTGGCTGACGGAGTTTATAAAGTATGGGTGGAGAGCTCGTGGGTAGATTCCGGATCTAATAATCATGGTACAATAGATAGTTTTTCTTTTACAAAAGGACCAACAGCACAACATTTAACACCTACGCCAACAGTGACTTATTTTAATACTGTTGTTTTAGATTGGGTTCCTGATCCACTAGGGATTGCTGATAATGTTTCCCAGAATACCCAAGTGGTTATTTACCCAAATCCAACACAAGGGATATTCAATATTGAATTCAAAAACGAAATTAAGAGTATTAAAATAGCGAATGTTCTTGGTCAGGTGGTATATGATGAAAAAGAAACGGTAACGGCAGTTGGAACGACTAAAAGTATCAATCTTTCCAGTTTTGAAAATGGAACATATATTGTCAATGTTTCCAATGATGAGGGAACTTCAAGTTATAAGTTGATTTTAGATAAATAGTATTTTTAATTACATAATCTTACCAAAGCATCAGTCAAACGTCTGATGCTTTTTTTATTCTTCAGCGTCCGAAACAATTGATTTTAAGCCTGGGGTTTCGTAAACTTGGTAATTTCCTTTGTCATCCGAATAAATCAAATAAGCCTCTAATTCTATATGTTCCTTTAAAAACACTTTTGCTTTTTCGAGTCCCATAACTAAAATACCGGTGGCGTTGGCATCAGATGAAATGCATTCCTTGGCAAATACAGAAGCACCTAACAAGTTGTTTTTTGTGGGATACCCTGTTTTTGGGTCGATGTGATGTGCGTATTTTATGCCATCCTCAATTGTAAATCTGCGGTAATTTCCGGATGTTGCAATGGCTAGATTTTCGAGTTTGACAATTGCCTTTAGTGGGTTTTCGGATTCTTTGTTGTCAATGGGTTTTTCTATGCCAATAGTCCAATAATTCCCATCCTGTTTTCGACCTTTGGCATAAACCTCACCCCCAATTTCAACGATGTAGGCATTGATTTCTTTGGAATTTAAAAATTCAGCAACCACGTCAACGGAATAGCCTTGCGCAAAGGCATTAAAATCTAATGCCACTCGCGGGTCTTTTTTGACAATTCGGTTGCCTTTTAATTTAATGAGTTGAAAACCTACAAATTGAAGGATGCTATCAATTTTCGCTTTCTCTATTTTTTGCTTTTTACCAGGTCCAAAACCCCAAGCATTTACTAGTGGATAAACTGTGGGGTCAAAAGCGCCATTGGTGTTTTTCCAAACTTCTTTGGCTTTGTTGAAACAGGCTACAAAGTATTTGTCAACGATTACATTTTTCTGATTGGAATTGATTCTGGATATGATAGAAGTTGGAATATAAGTTGAAACCGATTGGTCAAAATCTGCCAATATTTTTTCTATTTCAGGTTGTAGATTTCTATTTTGGGAGTCAAAATAGGTGATATGATAGGTTGTTCCTTGAGCATTTCCTTTAATCTTGACAGGCTCTTGTTGTGCATATGATACGGAATAAAATAAAATAAAACCAATTGTAAAACTGATTGTTCTCATGAGTTCTGAAGATTTTTTGTCAATCGTAAAGATATGATTTTTCGTAGTGTGTTCAAGTTTTAAAATTACAATTTCAGTAAAATTCAGGCCGATTTTGACGTTGGTTTGGAAAATCAAGAAAGGTTTTTGATAAAGTTAAAAACAAATTTAACAACTGGTTTTGGTTAGAAATATTTTTTTTAAATTATATTCGCGAAGTTTACCAGAATGAAATTTGTGTCAATGATTTAAAAAATATGATTTATAAATGAAAATATTATTTAAAAGTACGTATCCTAAAATTTTATTCTTGTTTCTTTCATCAAGTATTTTTTTTATAGCCCTCTATTTTGCCCTTTACAATTATACAAGAAAGGTGGAGAAGGAAGTTTACACGGAATCCAACAAACAATTTCATAGTGAAGTAAATAGTTTGGTGGCTTTAGACACAAAACCCATCATTGTTGCCATAAATAATGATTCTAATTGGGACGAATTTGTAAAGTTCATAAAGACAAGAGATGCAAATTGGTATAATGAAACCATCGGAAACGAGCGGGATATTTACAAGGTGGATTATTTGGGGGCTTATGACTTAGAGGGTGATTTTATAATTCGCGTAGCTTCTTCTAAAATAAAATCGGTTGATTTCATTCCTAGGCAGGCCATGACTCAACTTAATAAATCGGGATTGAGTAAGTTTTATATGAGAATTCCAGAAGGCATTGTTGAAGTTGTTGGTGCCTCAATTCATCCATCGGATGATCCATTAAAAAACAAAACAAAACCCTCGGGTTATTTTTTTGTGGCGAGACTTTTGGATAAAACGTTCTTAAAAAATTTAGAAAAGATAACCAATTCAAAGATTAATCTTATTGAAAACATTGGAACGTCTCCTTTGGTAGAACATTATACTTTTGCGACACTTGATTTAAAGGATAACAATGGAAAAGTGGTATCCAAATTATTTTTCAAAAGATATTTTGGCGTTTATTTTGAAAACATGATAAACATTCTCTATTTAATTTTTATAGCTTTTTTTATTAATTTAGTCCTCAATCTAATTTACACCAGAAAATGGGTATATTTTCCATTGAGTTTAATCACAAGAATTCTGGAAACCGGAAACAGAAAAGCAATCCAGGAATTGAAATTAACTACGGGTGAGTTTCGATACATAGGGAACCTTTTTGAAGAAAACAATAAACAAAAAAAGGAGTTGATACAATCTAAGCTAAAAGCAGAGGAAGGCGATAGGCTTAAATCATCATTTTTGGCTAATTTATCGCACGAGATAAGAACCCCTATGAATGCTATTAATGGTTTTACGGATTTACTGATTAACACCAAATTAAAAAAAGAAGAAAAATTAGAATACTTAAAAGTGATAGATAAAAGTGGGAGAAATCTGGTTTCTATTATTGATGATCTCATTGAAATGTCAAAAATAGAATCGAATCAAATCACACCTAATTTTACAAATATAAACTTGGAATCTTGTATTGGGGAATTATATGAGACTATAAAAGTCACTATTTCTAAATCCAAGGAAATTAATTTCAAGATAATAAAAAGCATCCATCCTGCAACCCATAATATTATTGTAGATGAAACTAAATTAAAGCAAGTACTTGTAAATTTAGTGACAAATGCCATTAAATTTACTGAAAAGGGACATGTCGCTTTTGGATATGAAATTGACGAAGAAAACGAAAAAATTATATTTAAAATAGAAGATACCGGACTTGGAATTGATGAAGATAATCATAAGTATATCTTTGATCGTTTCAAAAGAGTTGATAGTGATGTTTCTATCGCGGCAGGTGGTTTAGGTTTGGGATTGGCTATTTCTAAGGCCTATGTTGAAATGATGGGAGGTGCCATTACCTTAGAGTCTGAAGTTGAAAAAGGATCCGTTTTTTCGTTTTCTATTCCATTAATATATGACAAAGAACCAAAGATTATTGTGAGATCCATAAACAGTTCTGAAGTTTCAAAAGGAACGGGAGTCGGAACCATTTTAGTTGCCGAAGATGATAATCTTAATTTCTTATTGTTTCAAAAAATAATACAACTCAGAAATTATAATATTATAAGGGCGGTAAACGGGCAAGAGGCTGTTGATATTTGTATCAACAATCCAGATATTGATTTGGTTCTTATGGACATAAAAATGCCTGTGATG
>JBIKPM010000139.1:0-5847 GCA_044357435.1 Flavobacterium sp.
ATATGCGACCACTTTTTTGTCCGAAAGTACAACAGCAATTTTAATGCTATTGCTTACTTACATATTTTTAAATCTAGATAATGATAAAAGGTATCATATTGCAATTCCAATTCTTTGTGCATCGGTAATACTTTGTCATCCTGTTTCTGTTTTTTTTGTGTTGTCGCTATTGGTGATATATCTGTTTTACAATCTAAAAACCAATTTTTCAGTGGCATTCGTTCATGGACTGATTTTTTCTGTGCTTGTTTTAGCTTGGCCTTGCAGAAATTACATCACATTTCACAAGGGATTTTATTTAACTGCCTCAAAAGGTGCAGCTTTTTCAAAAGGCTGGAATGAAAAAGTATCCAGCGATTTTACCAATGTAGAAGGCGATGCGGCAGATGAAACTTTGAATCTAAAATATTTAAAAAATCCAAATCAAAGTACAATCAATATCGGAATCCTTGAATTAAGTAAATTATATTCCGAGGGAACTAAAAACTATATAGCAAGCATCAGTTTACAAGAAAAATTAAAGATTATTTTCATAAAATTAAAATCAAATTTCAATCCATTTCCTGAGAAGTCTAAACCAGTATTTCTAGATAAATTGTCAGTATTCTTTAGGATTTTATATTTAATTGTTTTTTTGCAATTGATTTTTAGGCTGATTAAAAAGCCCGAAATTCAATTTCATTCAAGGAAAGACAAGGTTTATTTGGTAGTGTTTTCTGTTCTTATAGGGCAAATCGTCATGTCAATTTATGTGTATACAGGTTTGCGTTTTAATTCGATTTATTCATTAATGATGTTGTTTTGTTTTATCTATCTGAATATTGATTTTTTTATTGATAAAGTATCGAAATCAAAAATTAGGGTATTTCAGTGAATTATATTCACCATATTTAATATAATTTAGTGAATCATATTCACTAAATTCAATTAAATTCAGTGAATTAAAATAAAATCTGTATCTTTACAGAAATTTTTTTGTGTTATGAAAATTGAAAGATATTTAAAAGATAGTATAGCTGAAAAACTATTCAAAAATAAAGCAATTATTCTGATTGGAGCTAGGCAAATAGGCAAAACTACGTTACTAAATGAGTTGTTAGCTTCTTATGAAAACACCTTATTTCTTGACGGTGACGATAGAATTACAAGAGCATTATTGCAAAATCCTTCCACCGAAGAAATAAAAAATATTATAGGAAATCACAAAATTGTATTTATAGACGAAGCACAACGTATCGATAATGTTGGGATGACTTCGAAGATAATTGTAGATCAATTCAAAGAGGTTCAACTTTTATTAAGTGGTTCTTCTGCTTTTGATATAAAAAATATAACAAGTGAATCATTGACAGGCAGAAAATGGGAATACAATATGTATCCTGTCACTTGGAAAGAATTAGAAAATACAGTAGGGTATGTAAAAGGCTTGCAACAATTAGATTTGCGATTGATTTATGGAATGTATCCCGAAATTATTACCCATCCATCAGAAGAGAAAGAGCGACTAAAACAGCTAGTAGATAGTTATTTATACCAAGATTTATTGGCTTTTTCGAATATAAAAAAACCAGATGTTTTAGAAAAATTAGTAAAAGCATTAGCCTTTCAAATGGGGAATGAGGTTTCCTTCAATGAACTTTCACAATTACTAAATATCGATAAAAATACGGTTGCCAGTTACATTGAGATACTAGAAAAGGGATTTGTAATTTTCACACTTAATGGCTACAGCAAAAACATAAGAAATGAATTGAAATTTGCAAAAAAAATCTATTTTTGGGACAATGGGGTACGTAATACTATTATCAACAATTTCAATTCTATAGAGATGAGAAATGATAAAGGGGAGTTATGGGAAAATTTTATTATTTCGGAACGAATGAAGAAAAACAATTATGAAAATCCTTTTGTAAAAAGTTATTTTTGGAGAACAACAACACAACAAGAAATCGATTATATAGAAGTTGAAAACGAAATTGTAACAGCTTTTGAGATTAAAGTCAATGAGAATGCTAAAATAAAAAAGTTTGAAAAATTCAAAGAAGCTTACCAAACAGATGTAAAAATAATACATAAAAACAACTTTAGAGATTTACTTATTTGACACTGTAAAATAAATTGTTAAACAAAATGAAATTCTCCCTCGTCATCTGTACTTATATGCGTCCTAAACCACTGCTACAATTGTTGCAGTCGGTTCAGAGACAAACTTTATATCCAGATGAGATTTTGATTATCGACGGCTCAACTAATAAAGATACGGAGCAAATTTTAATTGAAAATCAATTCAAAAATCTACACTATTTTTTAGTTCCTTCCGCCCATCGGGGACTCACCAAACAACGAAACTACGGAATTGAAAGAGTAGGTAGTGAGATACAAATAGTTTGTTTCCTAGACGATGATGTCGTTTTAGGCCTCGATTATTTTGAGCAACTTATTAAAACCTACCAGATTTATCCTGACGCTTTGGGTGTTGGTGGTTACATTATTAATGAAACCAAATCTGAATTTGTTGGCGATGATTATAAGAGAAAAATCACCGATTATTTTTATGATGGATGGAAACGAAAAGATAGTGTCCGATTTATAGCAAGAAAAATAATAGGATTAGATAGCGATTGCAAACCTGGATTTTTTCCGACTTTTGGTCACGAAAGAAGCGTTAGTTTTTTGCCACCCAGTGGTAAAATATATGAAACTGAAATGTTAATGGGTGGTGTGTCGTCATTTAAAAAAACAATTTTTGAAACCATTCGATTTTCCACTTATTTTGAAGGTTATGGTTTATATGAAGATGCTGATTTTACTTTACGACTTTCCCAAAGAGGAAAATTATATGTAAACACCAATGCCAAATTAAATCATTACCATGATGTTTCCGGTAGGCCCAACCAATTTCATTATGGGAAAATGGTGGTGCGCAATGGTTGGTATGTTTGGAGAATCAAGAATACAAATCCGAACGCTAAAACAATATTGAAATGGCATTCTATTACCCTGCTTTTGGCATTCATTCGATTGATAAATACCTTCACCACTTCAAAAAGCAGCGCCTCTTTTACTGAAGCAATAGGAAGAATAGTAGGTTGGTGGAGTTTATTTAGGGATAAACCTCTAAGTAAAGAGTCCGGTGTTGGTTTAATTCAACAAATTACATTAATTAGTAATGCAAAGAAAATCAATATTCTCCCTCTAGAAAATATGGGAATCAAAACGAATATTGACATTCCTGAAGAGTTTCAAAAAAGTACTTTTGAAATAGAAATCACATTTCAGGATTCGATTGAAAAAATTAGAAATTATGATTACCAATGGATTGACTCTAACAATGATTTTATAGCAACCAATTTAGTTCCTAAAATCATAAAATTGTCCAATGGTTTTTTTGTGCAACCCAACTCAACATTAGGTGTTTGGGAGTTTAATAAAAAACACAAAAACAAAATCAGTTGGAAATTTAATCAGCCCGATGCATCAACATTAAGTGTTTATAAACAAATTTCTAAACGCAAATTTTCGTCTCATAAAGTATCCATTCCTACTGATTCACAAAAAAGTATAGAACAATTAGCGCTGTTATTTAGCAAAGAAGGAGCTATAGAATTGAGTCGTTCTAAAATCCCCTTTTCCGCTGTGGCCTGTTTTACGGATCATTGCGATTTTGACACTCTCGAAAATTTAGAATTACAGAGAAATTTATTAAAAAATTCCGGTGTTATTATTACAAAAGGCTTTTTTTTAAATCATTTTTCTAAAAGAGAAGATGGTGTTTCTTGGCAAAATAATGCTGTACACCTAAAAAAATGGCTGGTTGATGGTCACGAGTTAGCCTATCATTCGTTATCACAATCCATTAAATCTAACGAGGAGAGTACAAGCGATTTTTTAAATTTTAATCCCATAGAAAATGTGGTGACTTGGATTGATCATGGCTATCAACCTTATAATTTTTCTTTGGTCGAAAATTCCAAAATTGTTTGTAGGGATGTTTTTTTTGAAAAATTCAAATCAAGTAATATAACAAACATTTGGAATTATACAGATTCAGGGGTTTCTACCACTGGGGTTATCAATCAGTTAAATGCCTCTCATTTTACTTTGGATAGCTATTGGAAAGGAATTAGAAAGTCCAATTTTTTCAATAAAAGTCAAAGGTTACTAAAAAATATTTTTTATCATTACTACGCAGAAAATAATCTGATTGGACATTACAAATTGGTTTCACACAACTTTAAAAACATTATTTTTAATTATAAACGGAAAGAGATTCCTGATTTAATTCATAATAGTTTTAGGGTGTTGATTCCCATATTAAAAATTATTTTATTATGGAATCGTTATAAAAATAAAACCTACCGTTTTGCCAAATACAATTCGGTTGTATTTCCTTATATAGAAAATGGAAAAAGATTTACTGTTTTTCAAACTATTGATATGCTTGATCTTACTCAATCTTTAGCGCCCACAAACATTGATTTATTAATTCAAGAAAAAGGATTATTTATCGGACATACTTACTTTTCGGTTCCAATGAAATATCATACTGGTAGAATGTTTATCAAAGAAAATACAATTGATGAAAACGTGGCGGATAATTTCAAATATTTGGGAAATAAGATTAAGAACGACGAGATTTGGAATCCAACTTTAAATGAATTGACCCTGTTTTTGTCTAAATTTGAAGACCTACTTTTAGACATTGATTCACAAGGGAAAATTAAGGTTGTCAATGAATCAGATTTGCCTTTTAGAACTGTAAACTAATGGAAATAATTTTTACAAAAGATCAAGATTGGCTAGTTCGTTGGGATTCTTTTGTGGTAAAAGAAAATAAAAGTTCTCATTTGTTGCTCTCTGATTGGGTAAAATCGTATCAGTCCTATGATTTTGATTATGAGTTTTGTATCGGTGTCGAAAAGGATACTATTGTAGGCGGATATGCTGCTGTGATTGCGAAAGCATTGGTTTTTAAATTTTATATTGTTCCTTATGGTCCCATTGTATCGGAAGGATTTGAGAATCAACTCAATAAATTAATTGAAACGGTACCCCAAAGGGCTGCTTATTACAATTCCTGTTATTGCCATGTTACAGTTCCGTTTTCAATGGTTTCAAATAAGCACATTTTCAATGTTTTGCCTAGCTTATTTGCGCTCAATAACGCCAAAGAAGGGCATTTATTCAAATATGTGTATTCTTCAAATGGATTAAACTGGATTGATTTGAAAGGTTTTTTAGATTCAGAATCTAAAATAGAAACTTTAAATCCGTCTATTAGGCGTAATATTCGAAATTCGTATCGCAAAGGATTAGAACTTCATGAGTTGGATACTATTGGAAAACTAGAAAAAGGATATAATTTGTTTTTAGAAAATGCTCAGTTGGCGAATTATAGTATCAGGGATTGGAGAGATGTTAAAGAAAGTTTTGGGGCTTTGTTGCAAAAAGGGGTTTTGAAAATGTTGGGAGCCTACAAAAACGGGGAATTGAAAGGAGCGATTGTATTGATTGAATCGGGTAATTATTTTACCTATGTTTTAGGAGGATCCAAAAAAGAGGTTCCGGATCTAAGAACAGGAGATTTTTTGCAATGGGAAGCCATTAAGTTATCTATAGAGAATGGTTTTGACGGTTACAATATTTCTTTGGGTGGATCAAAAGGAGTGATTGATTTTAAAAATAGTTTCAACACACAATCAATCAAATTTGAGCAATCTCAATATTATTGGGTTTTAAAACCATTTTATTTTCAGGTTTTTTTGTTTTTAGAAAAAAATATGAGACCTTTTAAAAAACAAGTTTCAAAAATTTTATCCATTGTAAAGAAAAAGAAATGAGTGTTAA
>JBIKPM010000140.1:0-5816 GCA_044357435.1 Flavobacterium sp.
CATTTACAATAACTTCGGCAGCTTCCCTAAACAATGGATCTCTTTCGGAAATATCCATATCAAGATTAATGCCACTTTCTTCTCCAATGAATTCTGGAAGTAAATAAGCAGTAGCATACGCTTTTTGGGCACCAATATACTCTGTTATTTTCTCTACTTCTGGCGTGTCAATAAAAGCACATTGTACACGTACCATATCATTTCCATTGGTGTAAAGCATATCGCCACGACCTATAAGTTGGTCGGCGCCTTGACCATCAAGAATCGTTCTAGAATCAATTTTAGAGGTAACCCTAAAGGCAATTCTCGCAGGGAAATTCGCTTTTATCAAACCCGTAATTACATTTACCGACGGTCTTTGAGTGGCAATAATCAAGTGAATTCCAATTGCTCTGGCTAATTGTGCCAATCTTGCAATGGGGGTTTCTACTTCTTTTCCTGCGGTCATAATTAAGTCAGCAAACTCATCGACTACCAAAATGATGTAAGGTAAAAACCGATGTCCGTTTTCGGGGTTTAATTTCCTGGATTTGAATTTATCATTGTATTCCTTTATATTTCTGACCATGGCGTCTTTTAATAAGGAATATCGATTGTCCATTTCCACGCAAAGTGAATTCAAGGTGTTGATTACTTTGGCATTATCGGTAATAATGGCGTCATCTGTATCGGGTAATTTGGCCAAATAATGTCTTTCTATCTTATTGAAAAGTGTTAATTCTACCTTTTTAGGGTCTACCAAAACAAACTTGATTTCGGCGGGATGCTTTTTGTATAATAGAGAGGTTATTACGGCGTTTAAACCAACAGATTTTCCTTGCCCTGTGGCTCCAGCCATTAAGAGGTGAGGCATTTTGGCCAAATCGACAACAAAGGTTTCATTCGAAATGGTTTTTCCCAAAGCAATGGGCAATTCCATCTCGGCTTCCTGAAATTTGGCTGAGCCAATAACACTTTTCATCGAAACCATCGTTGGGTTTTTATTGGGAACCTCAATTCCTATAGTTCCTTTTCCGGGAATAGGAGCGATGATACGAATACCCAATGCCGAAAGTGACAGGGCAATATCGTCCTCTAAACTTTTGATTTTCGAAATACGAATTCCTGCCTCAGGTACGATTTCATATAAGGTAACCGATGGACCAACAGTGGCTTTTATTTGCGCAATTTCAATTTTGTAATTTCTAAGTGTTTCTACAATTCTGTTTTTATTTTCTTCTAATTCTTCCTGATTGATAGTGATTCCGCCGGTTGAATATTCTTTTAATAAATCAATTGTCGGGTATTTATAATTGGATAAATCCAAAGTAGGATCAAACAATCCAAAATCAGCCACTAATTTTGAAGCTAAATTCTCTTCTATGATATCTTCTTCTGGTGCTTTTTCAATTACAAAAGTTTCATCATTGGTATGAATGATTTCTGGAAAAGGTGGCGGCGTCAATTCAACAGGGGTAGTCTTTAAAGTAATTTCCGAAGAATTATTTATCGTGGGCTTTAGCGCTTCTTTATTGAGTTCGAATTGGGACCCCGTTGACTTTAAGTGTATTCCTTCTGTTTCTTCATCGTCATAAGCTTCTTCCACGGCATATTCTTCCAAGTTGTAAGCGCTCGTATTATTGGCGACAGTTGAACCCAAATCTGTTTTTATTTCTTTTTTGGTGTTTTCGAAGAAGGATTGGATTTTGTCGGGTGAAATTTTGATTTTGAAAATCAAATAGATAATAAGTCCAAAAAGTAAAACCAATAATGTCCCTGTTTTTCCAATATAATCCTGTAAAAACAAATTCAATTCATAACCAACAGTGCCTCCCAACTCGGGTAGGGAAGTGGCAAAAAAACTAAATAGTATTGATAAGATGATAACCACGAATAAGTCCCAAAACCATATATTTTTCAGCTTTTTAAGGGGGATGTTCAGCACTAAAAAAAGGCCGGTAAGGAAAAATAATCGGACGAAGAGAAAAGAGGCAATTCCAAAACCTTTGTAAACGATTAAATCTGCCAGAAAGGCTCCAAATTTCCCCAGCCAATTATGGACTGTTTCACTACGAGACATAGAACCCAAGGCGCTTTGATCGGCTTGTCCGTAAATGTAAAAGGAAATGAACGCCAGTAATAATGCAACCGAAAACAGCACCAAAAGACTGCCCAAAACGATTTTATGTTGTTTTGTTATCGCCCAGGATTTATGTATTGCAGATTTTGAATCGCTCTTTTTGTCTGTAGCTGCTTTTTTTATTGTTTTGGCCATCCTTGTTTGTACGATTAACTATAAAAATTTTGGCAAATAAATAATGATACCAATTGCGATTGCCGTCATGGCTGCAAAAAACACTGCCCCGGCTGCGATGTCTTTTATGAATCCGATTCGTTCATGAAAGTTCGGATGAATGAAATCAGCTATTTTTTCGACAGCCGTGTTCAATCCTTCAATGCTCAGGACTAATCCGATAGCCAAGGTTTGAAATAACCATTCCGTTTTGGTAATATTGAAATAAACGCCTAAAAAAATCAGTAAAATTCCTATTGAAAACTGAGCCATGACACTGTGTTCGGTCGTAATCAATTTTATGGCTCCCTTAAAAGCGTAGCCCACACTTTTTAATCTTCCGGAAAAAAAAGTGGTGTCTTTTTGAAATTCCATTCTTGTACTAATTAAAGTACCGCCAAGGCAGCTTCGTAATTTGGCTCGTTGGCAATTTCAGGAACTTGTTCCGTATGGATGATAGTTCCGTTTTCGTCAACTACAATAATGGCTCTTGAATGTAAACCGGCTAAAACTCCATCAGTAATTTCCAATCCATTTGTTTTTCCGAAACTTCCGTCCTTAAAATCAGATAAATTGATTACATTTTCGATTCCTTCTGCGCCACAAAAACGTTTTTGTGCAAAAGGCAAATCTCTTGAAATACACAATATTTTGGTATTTTCCAATTTAGCGGCACTTTCGTTAAATTTTCTAACAGATGTTGCACAAGTTCCAGTATCAATACTCGGAAAAATATTTAAAACCAATTTACTTCCTGAAAAATCACCTAAAGAAGCAATTGAAAGGTCGTTTTTTACTAATTTAAAATCGGCTAGTTTTGAACCAACTTTTGGTAATTCACCGGATGTGTGTATTGGATTTCCTCCTAATGTTATTGAAGCCATTCTATTTGTTTTTTTAATGAGGTTCAAAAGTATGAAAATTTATTTAGGATTTAGGATTTTGAATTTACGATTTGCTAATTATTTACAAAAAACGCTCTCATTACTGAAAGCGTTTTAGGGTATTTTGTTTTATAATCCAATACTATTTGCGAAAGCTCATGTCTATACCTATTTATCGATCGAACCCAAAACCCGTTTCATAAAAGTATTTAAGGCCTCTTTTTTATCCATTCCCTCTTTAATCATTTTTTGAACTTCCAAGGCTCCGTACATGTTCGAAATTAATTCTCCAATCACGTCCAGTTCTTCGTCTTTTAGGGAAGAAACTTCAGTTAAGGCTTCCAATACTTCGATGGTTTCAATAAGATAGTCCTGGTCATTTTCTTCAATAAATTGAGATAAATGTTTGATTATTGGCAGCTTCATATTTTTTTAGATTTTTAACACTTTTCTCAAAGTTTCAAACTTTGTAAAAAGATTATTTAAACAATTTCGTTTACCAACTCGGCTAAAACTTCTGCTTTATTGGTCTGGGTTTCATTCACCAATTTCCCGTTGACAAAAGTCGCAAAAGTAGGCAAGTTGCTTACGTTAGCCAGCTTTCTGGATTCAGGAGAATTTTCGGCATCGACCAAAACAAAGGTTAAATTTTCATTTTCTGAAGCCAGTTTTTTGAATTTAGGTTTCATAATTCTACAATTTCCACACCAAGAAGCTGAAAATTGCACCACCACTTTTTCATTTTTGGAAACCAAATCGGTTAAGGTATCTTCGTTTAGTTCGATTAACATGGGTTTATTTTTTTAAATTAAAAAAATTAGTGTGAACCTAGATAAGCTGCAGTGCTGTTTCTATCTGCGCTCATAGCGTCTTTACCTTCTTCCCAATTGGCAGGGCAAACTTCTCCTTTGGTTTGAACATGTGTGTAAGCATCCACTAAACGTAAATATTCGTTTACGTTACGACCTAATGGCATATCATTTACACTTTCGTGAAAAATCTTGCCATCTTCATCAATTAAATAAGTTGCTCTATATGTTACATTAGAACCTTCGACAATAATAGAATCAGTTTCGTCGCTATAGCTTGTGGATTCAATATCAAGAATCCCAAGTATGTTTGACAAGTTACGGTTCGTGTCTGCAAGGATAGGGTAGGTAACACCTTCAATTCCACCATTGTTTTTTGGAGTGTTTAACCAGGCAAAGTGTACCTCATTCGTGTCACAAGACGCGCCAATTACCATAGTATTTCTTTTTTCGAATTCCGGTAAGGCGGCTTGAAAAGCATGTAATTCTGTTGGGCAAACGAATGTAAAATCTTTTGGATACCAAAACAATAATACTTTTTTGTTGTTATTGGTAGCTTCTTCGAAAATGTTAATCTTCAAATTATCACCCATTTCTGAAATGGCGTCAACTGCAATACTTGGGAATTTTTTTCCTACTAATGACATATTTTATTTTTTAAGGTTATTAATTATAATTTTTGGCAAATATAAATCAATACTAATATTTCAATATATAGTTTTTTATTATTAATTTTTATATTGTAATAGTTGTTTACTATCCAGTATGTTTTTTTCAATAGTTATGGTGCATTCAAACACAAATTAAAAACCTCGAAAGTTTAATACTTCCGAGGTTAGAGTTAAAGACTATTATATAATATTTTTTTCTATTCTTTTTTTATAGCGCGGTAATAACAAATTCACTACGCCTATTAAACTGGTGTTCTTCTTCAGTACAGCTTACCCCATCTGAGCAATTGTTTACCAAGAGGTTTTCTCCATATCCTCTGCCAATCAATCTGCTTGGGTCAACCCCATTTTTTACTAGCCAATTTATGGTAGATTTCGCTCTTCTATCAGACAAAGCCTCATTGTATTTAAAGGTTCCTCGACTATCCGTATGGGAACGGATATCGAGTTTCATTGTTGGATATTGTTTTAGTACATCCAATATTTTTTCTAAATCCAATGCTGCTTCTGGTCGGATATTAGATTTGTCAAAGTCAAAATAAATCATTTTTATTCCAAAACATTTTCCTAAATCATCACCGACGGTAACCTTGCAGGTTGTTTTTTCCAAGGCAAAAGGCAAATTGGTTCTTCCGTTTTTACTGGCAATGGTGATTTTTTGTTCTTTGGTGGTGTATTCTTCTTTTGCGGCTCTCACATTATAGGTTTTTCCACATTCCACAGGGAATGAATAATAGCCGTTTTGGTCCGAAATTGTAGTTTTGACTAAATCAAATTTATTGTCAAACAAGGTGATTTTTGAATCGGGAAGTATTTGTGCAGTTGCTATATCCGTCACAATGCCATATAGTTCTTGATCACATCTCAGTTTTTTGGTTTCAAGAAATTTATAGATGTCGTCAAATCCCATTCCTCCATCTCTATTGGAACTCAAAAAACCCCTACGCGTTTTGGTGTCAATCAAATAGGCAAAATCATCCTTTGCAGAATTGGCATCAGCACCTATATTTTGAACTTCACCAAAAGTGCCGTCTGAATTTATTTTGGAAACAAAAATATCCAATCCACCAAGACCAGGATACCCGTCAGAGGAAAAATACAATTCGTTCTCATCAGTGATGAATGGAAAGGTTTCTTTTCCTTCGGTATTGATGGTTTTACCTAAATTCTCGGGAATGTT